>NZ_JBHYKH010000811.1:0-2562 GCF_042741275.1 Streptomyces sp. NPDC058964 | reverse complement strand
GGGGTGGGTGTGTGGGCGCTCGCCGCCCGCCCCGCCCCCCCGGGCGGGGGGCGGGGGGGGGGGGGGGCGGCCCCGCCCGCCCCGCCGCGGCCCCCCCCCGCGCCGCGGTCGCTCCCACGGTGCTCGCGCTGGGCACGGTCAGTCTGGTCACCGACGTCTCGTCGGAGATGGTCACGGCGGTGCTGCCGCTGTACCTGGTCACGGGGCTCGGCCTGTCGCCGCTGGGCTTCGGCCTGCTGGACGGCATCCACAACGGCTTCTCGGCGCTGGTCCGGCTGGCGGGGGGCCATCTCGCCGACCGCGGCGGCGGCCGCCACAAGTGGGTGGCGGGGGCCGGCTACGGCATCTCCGCGCTGTGCAAGCCCTTGCTGCTCATGGCGCACTCCCTGGCGCCGATCGGCCTGGTCCTGGCCGCCGACCGCACCGGCAAGGGCCTGCGCACGGCCCCGCGCGACGCGCTGATCTCCCTCTCCAGCACACCGGAGGCCCGCGGCCGTGCCTTCGGGGTGCACCGCGCGATGGACACGGCGGGTGCGCTGTTCGGTCCGCCGGCCGCCTTCCTGATCCTGCGGGCGACGGTGGACGGCTACGACGCGGTGTTCACGGTGAGCTTCTGTGTGGCCGTGTCCGGCGTGCTGGTGCTGGTGCTGTTCGTGCCGGGCGGCCGGGTCCGCGGGCCCGCGGACGCCGCGCGCCCCACGGTGCGCGCGGCCCTGGCCCTGCTGCGCCGCCGGGACCTGCGCCGCGTCACGGTGTGCGCCCTGCTTCTGGGCCTCGCCACGGTGAGCGACTCCTTCGTCTACCTCCTGCTGCAGCGCCGGCTGGGCGTCCCCGACCGCTGGTTCGCCCTGCTGCCGCTGGGCACGGCGGCCGCGTTCCTGCTCCTGGCGGTGCCGCTGGGCCGGCTGGCGGACCGGGTGGGCCGCTGGCGCGTCTTCCTGGCGGGCCACGGCTCCCTGCTGCTGGCGTACACCCTTCTGCTCACGTCCTGGCACGGCACCGCGCTGCCCTGCGCGGTCCTCGCCCTGCACGGCGGCTTCTACGCGGCCACCGACGGCGTACTGATGGCGGCGGCGTCGGAGGGCGTGCCCGAGGAGCTGCGCTCGTCCGGTCTGGCCGTCGTGCAGACCGGGCAGTCCACGGCCCGTTTCGCCTGCTCGCTGCTGTTCGGCGCGGCGTGGACGCTGTGGGGCGACCGTACGGCCCTCGCGGTGGCCACGGCCGCCCTGGCGGGGTGCGCGGCGCTCTCCGTCGCGCTCCGCCCGGCCAGCCTCCGTCCGGCCGCCCTCCGTCCGTCCCAGGAGCACGCCTCATGAGTGTCCGGTCCCGTGTCCTGGTCCTGCTGCCGGCCGTCGCCGTCCTCGCGGCGGTGGCGCTGGCCTCCGTGCTGCACGCGTCGGCGCGGGCGGACCGCCGTGCCCACACCCGGGCCGGCGGGCCGGAGGTCACGCCGGGCGAGGTGACCCTGAGGGCGTCCGGCCGCATGGTGTTCCGCAACATGGCGTGGGGCCCGCACCGCGACGAGCTGACCACGGTCCCGGCGTCCGACCCGGCGGGCCCGCGCACCGCCTCGGGCGTCAAGTGCCTGCGCTTCTACGCCGCCTCGGGCACGGGCGTGTGCCTCCAGGCGGTGCACGGCCCGGTCTCGGACACCTACCGGGCGCTGATCCTGGACGCGCACCTGCGGACGACCGCGCGCTACGACGTCCCCGGCATCCCCTCCCGCGCCCGTGTCTCCCCCACCGGCCACTTCGCCGCCTGGACGGCGTTCGTCGGCGGCGACTCGTACGCGGGCACGGACTTCTCGACCCGCACGGCGATCGCGGACACCCGCACGGGTCGGCTGACCCCCACGCTGGAGGCCTTCCGGATCGTCAAGGACGGCCATACCTACCGGGCGGCGGACGTGAACTTCTGGGGCGTGACGTTCGCGGCGGACGACCGCACCTTCTACGCGACGCTGGCGACGCAGGGCAGGACGTATCTCGTCCGCGGTGATCTGCTCTCCCGGACGGTCACCACGCTCCACGCCAACGTCGAATGCCCGTCGCTCTCCCCCGACGGCACACGGGTCGCCTACAAGAAGCGGGTGGCGGGCCTCTCCAGGGACGCCCCGTGGCATCTGTACGTCCTCGACCTGCGCACCCTGCGCGAGACACCGCTGGCCGAGCCGAGGAGCGTGGACGACCAGGCGGTGTGGCGGGACGCGCACACGATCGTGTACGCCCTGCCGGGCGACTACGGGGCGGACCTGTACCAGGTCCCGGCGGACGGGACGGGGCGGGCGCGGCGGATCAGCCCGGCGGCGGTTTCCCCCGCGTACCTGGGACAGCCGCGTCCCGCCCCATGAGGTTCAGGCCGGTTCGGGCTGGGGTTCCGGTCGCAGCGCCGGTACGGCCGCCGGTTCCCACAGTCTGGTGGTCCGCACATAGCCGTGGATCACCGAGACCATCGAGAGAACGAGCAGGGGTGGCGCACAACCCAGGGGGTGTGGGGCCGCCCGGCGGCCGACCAGCGGCGCGCCCCAGCGCGGCGGGCGGTGACCCCCCCCCCGCGCGCCCC
>NZ_JBHYKH010000810.1:0-2564 GCF_042741275.1 Streptomyces sp. NPDC058964 | reverse complement strand
AACTCGTCGGTGAAGGTAGCGGCCAGGCCGGCGCCGTAGGTCTTCTTGTCGTCGACGACGAAGACCTTCTTCTTCTTGGCGGTGTTGTACAGGTACTCGGCGGCGTACGGGCCCTGGATGGCGTCCGTGGTCGCGGTGCGGAAGTACGTCTTGAACGGCCGGACCTTCTCACCCGTGTCCCACTTGTCACCCTGGGTGAGGGCGGGGTTGGTGTTCACCGAGACCTCGCACACCTGGGCGGTGTCGAAGACCTTCTGCATGGACTGGGCCACGGAGGAGTTCAGTGGGCCGACGACGCCGAGCACGCTCTTGTCGGCGACGAGCTTGGTGGCGTTCTGCTGGCCGGAGGACGGCTGGGCCTGGTCGTCGAGTGCCACGACCCTGAAGGCGACGCCCGGCACCTCCTTGTTCTTGTTGGCTTGGTTGACTGCGAGGTCCACCGAGTTCTTCATACCAAGGCCGAGAGCCGACAGATCCCCGGTCAGGGGAGCATCGAAGCCGATGGTGACGACCGTGGAACCGCCGGAGGTGTCGTCGGCTGATCCTGCGTCACGGGAACCACACGCCGTGAGCGAGAGTGCTCCAGCGGCGAACGCGGCGGTGACAGCTATGAGAGAACGCTTGCGCACGATCGGTCCTTTCCCTTCGAGGCGCATGCCGCATTGCCGGGGTCTTCCGGCGCAGCGGCTGGCGTGACCTTAGAGGCCGTCCGCCGAAACCAGCAGAAGGGACGAAGCGATGTGATTCTCTTGTTATGGGCTAGTCAGGCCGGGGCTCCGCTACGCGATCCCGACGACGGTCGCAGCACGGTACTGGAGAAGAGCGACGGAGGTGTGTCGATGGCGGCCTGGCGATGACTGTGGCGCCGCGGCCATCGGTGTCGGCGTGGCCGCGATGGGCACCACCCACATCGACGAGGCGAACAAGGTGCATGGCCGAGAAGTCGCCGACCGTGCTCCACAAACGGAAGAGCAGCCGGGCGGCGGAGACGGCGTCAAACTCGTCGTCGCCTCTTTGGCCCGCACGATCGTGGAGTCCCCCGACACCGCCCAAGCCGGGTCCCCGCCGGCGTCGGCCTGGGCCCTCAGCGCGGTGAACACCCGCTCCCAGGTGCCGTCGACGGCCCACATCTGCAGCCGGTTGCAGACGCCCCCCAGTTTCCGTTCTCCTCCGGCAGGTGCACCCACTGCGTTCCGGTCTGGAACTTGAAAGCGATCGCGTCGATCACCTCCCGGTGACCCCTCCGACGGCCACCCCGCACCGGCGTCCGGTACGGGAGCAACGGCTCGATCCGCGCCCACTGCGCATCAGCCGACGACACGCCGGACCAACGATCCGATGATCTCAACGAAACACGCTAACTTGGCTCTGCCGGGGATCTTGGAGTTTCGCGGTGCGGCAGCATGGTCAACGGGCACGCCCGGGTAGTTCCGATGACCAATGCAGTTGTCGAGGTGCCCGTTGTCCCTCCGTCCACGTTCCGGTGAGCAGCCGGAGCCGTCAGGGTGTTGGTACTGGCGATCCCGGAGCGGGTCAGGGTGTTGGTACTGGTCTTGTCCGTGCCGTACCGGTATCCACCCGGATGGGGCTCCCGCGCTGTCTCCACCGAAATTCAGCTGTGCAGCGCCAGGACGGCTCTGCGGATACCCCGGCTCACATCGGCGAACCCGGAGTCGGGATCGGGCCATTCCACGATGGGGCGCCCCGCTGCTGGAAGCGCCTGGAGCTTACTGAAGGGCAGGTGCTGCCAGTCGCAGTCCCGCAGGATGACGGGGATGACGCGGGCGCTGCCTGCGGCGTGCCGTTCCAGGGCCTGTTGCAGTTCGACGTCCCAGCAGTACTCGGATGCTATGAAACTGGAACTGATCACGAGCAGGATGATCGCGGCATCGCTGATGTTCCGGTCGATGGCCTCGCGCCACTCCTCTCCCGGACCAATCTCACGGTCGATCCAGAGCGAGATGAGACCTTCCCGCCGCAGCGCGGTCAGGTGGCGGTCGAGGACGGTCACCAGGTCGAGATCCGCATGTGAATACGACACGAAGATCTTGACGGGGTCCGGGCCGACGGCAGGTCTGCTCGCCAGCCGGATGTCGCTGAGCACCTGCTTCATCTTCCCCTTGGATTCCTCGGACACACCCATGGCAGATTCACTCTCCTCTCAGCTCGGCCAGCACGCCGCGCAGCGCGGCCACCACGCGTTCGGCGTCGCCCACGCTCATCTCCGACGACATGGGCAGTGCCAGCACCTCGCGCGCCAGCTTCTCGGTGACCGGCAGCGGTGTCGCCGGGGTGGTCTTGCCGAGCAGCCGGTGCAGCGGTGGCGCATAGTAGGGCTTCGTCTCGATGCCCAGCCGGTGCATACGCCCGGCGATCTCGTCTCGTGCATAGGGGGGCTGGCAGCGCATCACCCAGTGCACCCGGCTGTGCCGGTCGCCGGTCCGCACGCGCTGCGGGATGACACCCGGCACGGCGTGAGCGAAGTCGTCGTAAACGGCGGCGACAGCGCAGCGGCGCGCCAACATGCCGTCGAGGTGCGGGAACAGGTCCAGGGCGACCCCCGC
>NZ_JBHYKH010000809.1:0-2574 GCF_042741275.1 Streptomyces sp. NPDC058964 | reverse complement strand
GCGCGCGCCCCGCCGTGGGCGGCGGCGTCGAGCGTGACGCGCGGGACCGCGCGGTGAGAGACGACCACGAGGCGATGGACCGCGGCCCGGAGGGCACGGGGCTCTTCGAGCGGGCGGCCGAGCTGTACGCGGAGGCGGGCGACCCCGGGGAGGCGCTGGCGGCACGCGCGCGTGCGGCGTACGTGCGCGCCCTGTCGGGCCACGTCGACGAGGCGCTGGCGGCGGTCGAGGATCCGTACGACCAGGTGCTCGCCCTGTACGCGGACGACGCCACCGGCGTGCGGCAGACGGCCTCCGTCCTGATGGGGCGGGCGCGGATCCTGCTGCGCCGGGTGCACGAGGGCGCCCCGGGCGCGGTCCCTGACGCCGATCGGTCCGTACGGGAGCTTCTGGCACTGGTGCAGGGGCACACCGGCGGCGATGTGCGGCTGGCCTCGCGGGCCGCCGAGGGGCGGGCGATGCTGGCCGAGCTGGCGGCGCTGACCGGGGACGCGGAGCGGGCCGCGGGCCTGTTCCGGATGGCCGCGCGGGGATTCGTGGAGGCGGGGCTGCCGTGGTTCTCGGTGGAGTACGAGGTGCGGGTGGCCGCTCTCGCGCATGAGCTCGGCGACACGGCGGAGGCGGAGCGGGCGCTGCGGGCGTCGCTGGAGCACGGCGGGCCGTACCTGGAGGCGACGGGGCGGGCCCAGCTGCATCTCCAGCTGGCCGAGGTCATCGGCGGCCGGGGTGCCGTGCCGGAGGCGGCCGAGCACGCCCTGGAGGCCGCGCACTGGGCCGACGAGGCGGGCGAGAGCGCCACGCTGGGCGCCTGGGCGCGGCATCAGCTGGGCGGCTTCCTGCTGCGGCAGGGGCGGTTCGCGGAGGCCGCGGAGGTACTGGAGTCGGCGCTGCCCGACCTGAACGCCGACACGCACGGCGACGGGGCGATCGTGCAGACGCAGTGGTGGCTCGGGGACTGTCTGGGTGAGCTGGGCGAACACCGCGCGGCCGCCGAGCGCCGGCTGCAGGCGGCCGAGATCGCCCGGCACTGGCCGGAGCAGCAGGACCACGCGACGCTCGCCCACCTGGCCGGCGAGTCCCTCGGGCAGGCGGGACTGGCGGACGAGGCGGACCGGGCCTACGCCCGCGCGGGCGACCTGTGGCGTTCGCTGGGCAATGTGCACGGCCTCGTCCGCTCGCGGCGGGCCCGCGCGTGGCTGGCGCTGCGCGCCGAGGGCGGCCCGGCCGGGGCGCGGGAGCTGATGGCGGGCGCGGTCGAGGAGTGCGCGGCGGCCCTGGAGGTCTGCGACGACGCGGCGGCACGGGACCGGCTGGCCGCCGAACTCGGCCACACCCACCGCCAGTTCGGCGATCTGCTGGCCCGCTCGGTGTCCGAGGAGGCCGAGGACGAGGTGATCCGGACCGCGTTCGAGCAGGCGCTGTCCGAGACGGTGCGCGCGGTCGCGGTGTTCGGCTCGCTGGGCGACGACGCCCGGCACAGCCGTACCGGGGCCGAGCTCGCCGCCGGATGGCTGGAGGCCGACCTGGGCCGCCCGGACGAGGCGGCCGCACGCGCGCGTGAGGTGCTCACGGCATACGAGGGGGCCGACGACGAGGACGAGACCGTCCGGGCCCGCCGGGCCGAGGCACGGCAGATGCTGGGCCTGCGGGAGCGGTGAGCGCGGGCACCGGCCGGCTCTCCCGCGGGACGGCGGCAGGCGCGGGGCCCGCCCGCCCGGAAGGACGTGACCGCCTCGGCGAGGCCGGCGCCCGGCCGCACACCGTTCGCGCCCGGCACGGCAGGCGCCGGGCTTCCGGGAGCGGTGAGCGCGGGTACTACTGGCTCTCCGGCGGCGCGGGGGCGTGTCGCGCGGAGCGTCGGGCGGTGCGTCTCGCTCCGCGCCCCGCGCACGCCTCAGTGCGCCTCACTCCCTGCCTCACTCCACGCCGATGAGCAGCAGCGCCCCCTGCCGGCCGCCGCGGTACACCACCGTGTCGACGGCGAGATACGACTCGCGGACCCGTGTCTCGAGGCGGTCGGCGATCTCCTCCGGCGCCTCGTCGCCGAGGACGAGGGTGACCAGCTCGCCGCCGGCCTGGAGCATGCGGTCCAGGACGGTCTCGGCGGCGGCGGTGACGTCCGTGCCGATGACGGCGACGTCCCCGTCGATGAGGCCGAGGACGTCGCCGGCCTGGCAGATGCCGGCCATGGTCCAGGACTGCCGCTCGGCGACCGTGGGGGCGGGGGGGCGGGGGGGGCCCCGGGCGGGGGTCTGGGGGGGCGGGGGCCCCCCGACCGGGGGTGGTGTGGCCAAAGCGCCGCTGGCGCTGCGACGAGCTGGCCTGCCGGCGTCGCTCGTTCACCGAATCGGTCCCGCCAGTACCGCCACGTAAGCGGCTAACCACACGATTACGGGCTGCGGCCGGGGCGGCGGTGGCCGATCAGGGCCGCACCGTCGTCCAGGCGGCCCACGACTACGCGTTCTCCTGGCCGGGGGGGGGGGCGGGGGGGACCCCGCACCCCCCCGCGCGGGGGCCGGGCCCCCCCCAGCCCCGGGGCGCGCGCGCGCTCGCCACGAACCCCCCCCCCCCCCG
>NZ_JBHYKH010000808.1:0-2577 GCF_042741275.1 Streptomyces sp. NPDC058964 | reverse complement strand
GGGCCCCGGCCGCGCGTGTGCGCGCCCGCGGGGGTGGGGCCCCCCCAGCCCGGGCCCGCGCAGCCCGCGCCGGTTGCCGCCGAACCCCCGGTCGCCGAGCCCGCCCCCGCCGCCGACGCGGCCGCAGAGGAGGGCGCCCCGCGTCGTACCCGGCGCCGGGTCGTGCGGCAGGCCGCGTCCGGTTTCTCCGAACCCGCGCCGCAGACCGCCCAGCAGACGGCCCAGCAGACCGCCCAGCCGGCCGCCGAGGAGGCCGCCCCGGAGCCCGAGTCGCGCCGTCCGTCCCGCCCCGCCGTGGCCGTGTTCCAGGCGCCCGTGTTCACCGAGCCGATGTTCCAGACGCCCCAGCGGGCCGCCGCCGAGGCCGCCGCCGAGGCGGCCGGGGCCGGTGAGCCCGAGGAGTCCGTGGAGTCCCCGGAGGAGCAGACCGGAACCCGCCGCCGTCGTCGCCGCCGTGACGCCGGCTACGGCGAGGAGGCCCAGGCTGCCGTCGAGACCCCCGTCGAGGCCGAGGAGGCCGAGGAGCCGGAGGAGCCGGCCGAGGACCTCGCCGAGGGCGAGGAGGCCGAGGAGACCGGTTCGCGTCGTCGCCGCCGCCGTGGTGGCCGTCGTCGCCGCCGTGGTGACGCGGCCGACGGCGAGGCCGGTGAGGGTGCGGACGCCGAGAGCGAGGAACTCGCCGCCGAGCAGGCCGAGCAGGACGCCGAGGACACCGCCGAGCAGGAGGAAGAGGACGCCGAGGACGCCCACGCCGAAGACGCGGGCGGTTCCTCCTCCAGCCGTCGTCGCCGTCGTCGCCGCCGTCGCGCCGGTGACACCTCCGCCGACACCGAGCCGGGCGAGGGCGACCCGGAGCGCACGGTCGTCAAGGTCCGCGAGCCCCGCAAGGCCGCCGAGCCGTCCGACGAGGTGCAGTCCATCAAGGGCTCGACCCGCCTGGAGGCCAAGAAGCAGCGCCGCCGGGAAGGCCGTGAGCAGGGACGCCGCCGCGTTCCGATCATCACCGAGGCCGAGTTCCTGGCCCGCCGCGAGGCCGTCGAGCGCGTGATGGTCGTCCGGCAGAGCGGCGAGCGCACGCAGATCGGCGTCCTGGAGGACGGCGTGCTCGTCGAGCACTACGTCAACAAGGAGCAGTCGACCTCGTACGTCGGCAACGTCTACCTGGGCAAGGTCCAGAACGTGCTGCCGTCGATGGAGGCCGCCTTCATCGACATCGGCAAGGGCCGCAACGCGGTCCTCTACGCCGGTGAGGTCAACTTCGAGGCGCTGGGCATGGCGAACGGCCCGCGTCGCATCGAGTCCGCCCTGAAGTCCGGCCAGTCCGTCCTCGTCCAGGTCACGAAGGACCCGATCGGCCACAAGGGCGCCCGCCTGACCAGCCAGGTCTCCCTCCCCGGCCGCTACCTCGTGTACGTGCCCGAGGGCTCGATGACCGGCATCAGCCGCAAGCTGCCCGACACCGAGCGCGCCCGGCTGAAGACCATCCTCAAGAAGATCGTCCCCGAGGACGCGGGCGTCATCGTGCGCACCGCCGCCGAGGGCGCGAGCGAGGACGAGCTGCGCCGGGACGTCGAGCGGCTGCAGGCGCAGTGGGAGGACATCCAGAAGAAGGCCAAGAACGGCAACGCCCCGACGCTGCTGTACGGCGAGCCGGACATGACCGTCCGGGTCGTCCGCGACATCTTCAACGAGGACTTCTCCAAGGTCGTCGTCAGCGGCGACGACGCCTGGGAGACCATCCACGGGTATGTCTCGCACGTCGCCCCGGACCTCGCCGAGCGGCTGTCGAAGTGGACCTCCGAGGTCGACGCCTTCGCCACCTACCGGATCGACGAGCAGCTCGCCAAGGCGCTGGACCGCAAGGTCTGGCTGCCCAGCGGCGGTTCGCTGGTGATCGACCGGACCGAGGCGATGGTCGTCGTCGACGTCAACACCGGCAAGTTCACCGGCCAGGGCGGCAACCTCGAGGAGACGGTCACCAGGAACAACCTGGAGGCGGCCGAGGAGATCGTCCGCCAGCTGCGGCTGCGCGACCTCGGCGGCATCATCGTCATCGACTTCATCGACATGGTCCTGGAGTCGAACCGGGACCTCGTCCTGCGGCGCCTGCTGGAGTGCCTGGGCCGGGACCGTACGAAGCACCAGGTCGCCGAGGTGACCTCGCTGGGTCTGGTCCAGATGACCCGCAAGCGGGTCGGCCAGGGGCTGCTGGAGTCGTTCTCCGAGACCTGCGTCCACTGCAACGGCCGCGGCGTGATCGTTCACATGGAGCAGCCGACCTCCGTCGGCGGTGGCGGCGGCAAGCGCAAGAAGCGCGGCCGTGGCGGCGACGGGCACGTGCACGAGCACGAGGCCCACGAGACCGTCGTCATGGAGGCCGCCGAGACCGCCGAGCAGGAGGCCGAGAGCGAGGCGGAGGTCACGGCCGAGGTCGCTGAGCCCGTCGCGCTGCCCGCGCCCGACTTCGCGCCGGACGAGGAGCTGTACAGCAGCATCGCCGAGGCGGAGGCCGCGGCGACCCGTGGCCGTAGCCGCCGCCGGGCGAGCCGCCGGGCCTCCGCTCCGGCGGGCGCGCCC
>NZ_JBHYKH010000807.1:0-2607 GCF_042741275.1 Streptomyces sp. NPDC058964 | reverse complement strand
GCCCGGGCCCCCGCCCCCGTCGGGCCGGGCGCCCCCCCCCAGGGGCGTGGGGGCCCGCCCCCGGCCAGCTGGCCGACGGAAGCGAGTTCCGTCGGCCAGCTGTGGGAACCGTGAGCGGTTACGCCCGCGGCTTCTCGCGCATCTCGTACGTCGCGATGACGTCGTCGATCTTGATGTCGTTGAAGTTTCCGAGGTTGATACCGCCCTCGAAGCCTTCGCGGATCTCGGTGACGTCGTCCTTGAAGCGGCGCAGACCGGAGATGGTGAGGCTCTCCGCGACGACCTTGCCGTCGCGGATGAGGCGCGCCTTGGTGTTGCGCTTGACCTCGCCCGAGCGGATGAGGACACCCGCGATGTTGCCCAGCTTGGACGACTTGAAGACCTCGCGGATCTCCGCCGTACCGAGCTCGACCTCCTCGAACTCCGGCTTGAGCATGCCCTTGAGGGCCGCCTCGATCTCCTCGATCGCCTGGTAGATGACCGAGTAGTAGCGGACGTCCACGCCCTCGCGCTCGGCCATCTGCGCCGCGCGGCCTGCCGCACGGACGTTGAAGCCGATCACGATGGCGTCCGAGCCCATCGCCAGGTCGATGTCCGACTCCGTGACCGCACCGACGCCGCGGTGCAGGACGCGGATGTCGACCTCTTCGCCGACGTCCAGCTGGAGCAGCGACGACTCGAGCGCCTCGACGGAACCGGAAGCGTCACCCTTGATGATGAGGTTGAGCTGCTGGACCTCGCCGGCCTTGAGCACCTTGTCCAGGTCCTCGAGGGAGACGCGGCGCGTGCGCTTGGCGAACGCGGCGTTGCGCTCACGGGCGGCACGCTTCTCGGCGATCTGACGGGCCGTACGGTCCTCGTCGACCACCAGGAAGTTGTCGCCCGCACCCGGGACGTTGGTCAGGCCCAGGACCTGGACCGGCGTCGACGGGCCCGCCTCGGCGACGTTGTTGCCGTTGTCGTCGAGCATGGCGCGGACTCGGCCGTAGGCGTCGCCCACGACCATCGTGTCGCCGACCCGCAGCGTGCCTCGCTGGACGAGGACCGTCGCCACGGCACCGCGGCCGCGGTCGAGACGGGACTCGATCGAGATGCCCTGCGCGTCCTGGCTCGGGTTGGCCCGCAGGTCGAGCGAGGCGTCCGCGGTGAGGATGACGGCCTCGAGGAGGCTGTCGATGTGCAGACCCTGCTTGGCGGAGATGTCGACGAACATCGTGTCGCCGCCGTACTCCTCGGCCACCAGGCCGTACTCGGTCAGCTGACCGCGCACCTTGGTCGGGTCGGCACCCTCGACGTCGATCTTGTTGACCGCGACGACGATCGGGACGTCGGCCGCCTTGGCGTGGTTGAGCGCCTCGACCGTCTGCGGCATGACGCCGTCGTTGGCCGCGACGACCAGGATCGCGATGTCGGTCGACTTCGCACCACGGGCACGCATGGCGGTGAACGCCTCGTGACCCGGGGTGTCGATGAAGGTGATCTTGCGCTCTTCGTCGTTGACCTCGGTCGAGACCTGGTAGGCACCGATGTGCTGGGTGATGCCGCCGGCCTCGCCCGCGATGACGTTCGTCTTGCGGATGGCGTCGAGCAGTCGGGTCTTGCCGTGGTCGACGTGACCCATGACGGTGACGACCGGCGGGCGGACCACCAGGTCCTCCTCGTCGCCCTCGTCCTCGCCGAACTCGATGTCGAAGGACTCGAGCAGCTCGCGGTCCTCCTCCTCGGGGCTGACGATCTGAACCGCGTAGTTCATCTCGCCCGCGAGGAGCTGCAGCGTCTCGTCGGAGACGGACTGCGTGGCCGTGACCATCTCGCCCAGGTTCATCATCACCGCGACGAGCGACGCCGGGTTGGCGTTGATCTTCTCGGCGAAGTCGGTGAGCGACGCACCGCGCGACAGGCGAATGGTCTCGCCGTTGCCGCGAGGCAGCATCACGCCGCCGACCGACGGGGCCTGCATGGCCTCGTACTCCTGGCGCCTCTGCCGCTTCGACTTGCGGCCACGGCGCGCCGGACCACCCGGACGGCCGAAGGCACCCTGCGTGCCACCACGGCCGCCGGGACCACCGGGACGACCGCCGAAGCCGGGACGGCCACCGCCGCCACCGCCGAAGCCGCCGCCACCACCGGCACCGGGGCCACCGCCACCGGGACGGCCGGCGAAGCCGCCGCCACCCGGACGGGCACCGCCGCCGCCACCGGGACGGCCGGCGAAGCCGCCGCCGCCCGGACGGGCACCGCCGCCGCCGGGACGACCCGCACCACCCGGGCCGCGGCCACCGGGGCCACCACCGGGACGCGGGCCGGCAGCCGGACGCTGCGGCATCATGCCGGGGTTCGGACGCGGACCACCGGGACCGCCGCCGGGACGCGGACCGCCCTGCGGACGGGGCATGCCGGACGGGGTCGGGCGGGGACCGCCCGGAGCCTGCGGACGAGGTCCGCCGCCCTGGGCGCCGGGCGCCTGCGGACGGGGACCGGCGCCGGGGGCACCGGGACCGCCTGGACGCGGACCGCCCTGCGGACGGGGCGCCGGCGGGCGCGCCAGGCCGGTGGAGCCACCGTCCGTGAAGGGGTGTTTGCCCGGACGCGGACCGGCCGGACGGG
>NZ_JBHYKH010000806.1:947-2626 GCF_042741275.1 Streptomyces sp. NPDC058964 | reverse complement strand
ACCCCCTGGTTTGTTCCTTGTCTGGGGGGCTGGGTTTTGTTTATACGAGACTGGGGTTTCGCTGGCCCCGCGGGGCGCCCGGCTGTGAGACTGCCCGCATGGACGGGTACGGGGGAAGGCGCACCAAGGCCGAGCGGGACGCGGCGACGGTCGAGGTGGGATACGCGCTGGTGAGCGCGGGTTTCGCGGCGGCGGTGGTCTTCGGGGCCGTCGGCGGACCGGCGTTGCTCTTCGACCTGCCGGACCTGCTGTCCGCACTGCTGCTCCGCTCGGGTCTGGCGCTGGCGGCCGTCGTTGGCGTCGCGCGGGTCGTGTCCGTGCTGGTCCGCTTCCGCCGGGGGGCTCAGCCCAGCCAGCCGGGCCGCACCAGCCCCGACTCATAGGCCAGCACCACGAGTTGGGCCCGGTCTCGGGCCCCCAGCTTCACCATCGTCCGGCTCACATGGGTCTTGGCGGTCAGCGGGCTGACGACCAGGCGGCGGGCGATCTCCTCGTTGGACAGGCCGATGCCGACCAGGGCCATCACCTCCCGTTCCCGCTCGGTGAGCTGGGCGAGGGCGTCGGCGGCCGCGGGTTCCTTGGAACGGGCGGCGAACTCGGCGATCAGGCGGCGGGTCACGCCCGGTGAGAGCAGCGCGGCGCCCTCGACCACCGCCCGTACCGCGCGCAGGAGTTCGTCCGGCTCGGTGTCCTTCACCAGGAAGCCGGAGGCGCCCGAACGGATCGCCTCGAAGACGTACTCGTCGAGTTCGAAGGTGGTGAGCATGACCACCTTCACGTCCTTCAGCCCGGCCGAACCGGTGATCCGCCGGGTCGCGGCCAGTCCGTCGAGGAGGGGCATGCGGATGTCCATCAGGACGACGTCGGGGCGCAGTTCGCGCACCTCGCGCACGGCCTCCTCACCATCGGCCGCCTCGCCCACCACCTCGATGTCCGGCTGTGCGTCCAGCAGCGCCTTGAAGCCGGCCCGCACCAGTGACTGGTCGTCGGCGAGCAGTACACGGATCACCGGTCCTCCTTGACCTTCGACGGCAGCACGGCGAGCACCCGGAAGCCCCCGTCGGGGCGCGGGCCCGCCTCGATCGTGCCACCCAGCGCGGCGGCCCGTTCCCGCATGCCCGCCAGCCCGTTCCCGCTGCCGCCCGCCTCCGCACCGTTGGCGGGCCCGTCGTCGTCGATCCGCAGACGCAGCGCGCCGCCGTCGTCGTCCTCGAAGCACACGCGCGCGTGCCGCGAGCCCGAATGGCGTACGACATTGGTCAGGGCCTCCTGGACGATACGGAAGGCCGCGAGGCCGGCGCCCGGCGGCAGGCTCGGCGGCGCGCCCTCGACGTCCACCGTGAGGCCTGCGCCCGCCGCCTGCTCCACAAGTTCCGGCAGCCGGTCCAGACCGGGCGCGGGGGCACGCGGTGCGGCACCGGGGGCGCGCAGGGTGTCCAGGACCTGGCGCACCTCCCCGAGCGCCTCCTTGCTGGCGGCCTTGATGGTGGTGAGGGCGGTCCGGGCCTGCTCCGGATCGGTGTCGAGGAGCGCGAGGCCGACCCCTGCCTGCACGTTGATGACGGAGATGCTGTGTGCCAGGACGTCGTGCAGCTCGCGGGCGATGCGCAGGCGCTCCTCGTCCGCGCGGCGGCGGGGGGGGCGCGGGGGGGGGGGCGCGACCCGCGCCCCCCCGCGAC
>NZ_JBHYKH010000806.1:0-937 GCF_042741275.1 Streptomyces sp. NPDC058964 | reverse complement strand
AGCCACGACCCAGGTGGCGATGACGATCTCCTGGTTGATGTTCGCGCCCCCCCCGCCCGGCGGCGCAAGCCACCGGTAGAGCCAGAGCGCGACCAGGAGGTGTCCGGCCCAGAGCATCCCGACGGACGCCCAGGCGGCCCTGCGGTGCCCCGCGACGACGGCGCTGAAGCAGCTCACCGCGACGGTCAGGAAGACCGGTCCGTACGGATAGCCGGCACCCAGGTACACCAGGGCGGCGGCCGCCGTGCCGAAAGCGACGAACGACGGATACCGCTGCCGCCACAGCAGCAGGCCCGAGGCCACCAGCAGCAGCACCCGCGCGTAGCCGTCGAGCTGCTCACGGTGGACCTGCTCGTGCGCGGCGAAGTTCGAGCCGACCAGCACGAAGGCCGTCAGCACCACGGTGGAGCGCCACGGCAGACGCGCGCGGCCGGGCCCGGCGTCGCCGTCCGGGCGGTTCCACCACGGGGGCCCGTACCGCCACCACTGCGACGGTCCATGCCCTCGCACGCGCTGCTCTGCCATGCCGCCACGCTAGACGCCGTCGGTCCACAAGGACGTCAGCCGTGCGAGGTGATCACACGTACTCCCCGGGGAGTACACCCGCGGGCGTGATCAGCGCCCGCCCGCCAGCGCGTCCACCTCGGCGGCGAACATCAGCTCGGGATCGAACCCCATGCCGGTGAAGTGGCCCGCGAGCTCGAGGGACAGAAGCCCGTGCAGCCGGGTCCAGAACACCAGCGCCCGGTGCAGGACCTCGGGCGGGGCCGGGTGGTCCGCCGCCCATTGCCGGTGCTCCGCGAGGTGGGCGTCGAAGTCGCCGGGGACCGGAGCCGCCGGCCCCGCGGCCGTGCTGACGTCGAGCAGGACGGACATGATCTCCCGGGCGATCGCGGTGATGTCGTCCGGTGCGTGGTAGCCCGGGACCGGCGTGCCG
>NZ_JBHYKH010000805.1:0-2628 GCF_042741275.1 Streptomyces sp. NPDC058964 | reverse complement strand
CTTCGGCCTCTCTCAGCACTCCTTTTTCGGCCTCCTTTTACGGCCTCCTTTCCGGCCCCCTGCTCCACGGGGGCTCTTTCCCTTTTCCGGTCAGCTGACGAAGTCGGGTTCCTTTCATTGCTGCCAGGCATGGCACACCGACACATTTATCGGGTCTCCCGACAACAGGAAAGGGACTCGGAAATGCCGAAGACAGCAATCGCCGGCGGCGGAATAGGCGGCCTGGCGACCGCGCTGAGCCTCGCCCGCCGCGGGCACGACGTGGTGGTGCTCGAACGCCGGGACTGCTTCACCGAGATCGGCGCCGGCATCCAGCTGGGGCCGAACGCCTTCCAGGCGCTGGACCGGCTGGGCGTCGGCGACCCGGTCCGGGACCGCGCGGTGCACATCGACGAGCTCCGCTTCATGGACGGCACGACCGACGAGAAGGTCGTCTCGATGCCGCTGACCGGCGCCTACCGGGCCCGCTTCGGCAACCCGTACGCCGTGGTGCACCGCATCGACCTGTACGAGCCGCTGCTGGCCGCCTGTCGCGCCGAACCCTCCGTGGAGCTGCGCGTCGACTGCTCCGTGGAGCGCTACGAGCAGGACGCCGACGGTGTGACCGTCCAGCTGGCCAACGGCGAACGGGTCCGCGCCGACGCGCTGGTCGGCGCGGACGGCATCAACTCCTTCGTCCGCAAGCAGCTCGTGGGCGACGGCTACCCGAAGGTGTCCGGGCACACCATCTACCGGTCGGTGATCCCCATGGGCGAGGTTCCCGAGGAGCTGCGCTGGAACACCGTGACGCTGTGGGCGGGGCCCAAGTGGCACTTCGTGCACTACCCGATCGGGAGCGGGGAGTTCCTCAACCTGGCCGCCACCCGCGACGACGGTGCCACCGAGGCCGTCCTCGGCCTGCCGGTGGAGCGCGCACACGTCCTGAGCGAGTTCCCGGGCCTCGGCGGCACCGCCCGGCGCCTGCTGGAGCTGGGCCGGGACTGGAAGTCCTGGGTGCTGTGCGACCGCGACCCGGTGGACCGCTGGACCGACGGCCGGGTCGTCCTGACCGGCGACGCCGCCCACCCCATGCTCCAGTACGCCGCCCAGGGCGCCTGCCAGGCCCTGGAGGACGCCGTGGTGCTCGGTGATCTGATCGGCACCGAGCCGGCCGACTTCGCCCAGCGTTTCGAGAAGTTCAACGCCGAGCGCCGCGAACGCACCGCCGCCACCCAGCTGCTGGCCCGCGAGATGGGGCGCCGGCTGTACCACCCGGCGGGCGAGGCGGCCGAGGCCCGCAACGCCGTGCTGCGGTCGCTGTCCGAGGAGGACCTCTACGAGAAGGTCCAGTGGCTGCACGGCGGCGAGGTCGGCACCGGCCGCGCCCCCGGGCCGGTCCCGGTGATCCGGCGCACGGTCTGACCCGGTTCCCGTCCGCCCATCGAGGCAATACCTGTATGCCCTTGTGAGAGGAGTACGTCCACCATGCGCCACGACAACCTGTACATAGCGGGGGTGGGGGCCTGGTACCCCAAGCCGATGCCCGTCGACGAGGCCATCGAGGCCGGCTGGTACGACGACGCCACCCAGCGGCGCTCCGGCCCGCTCAGCGCGTCCGTCGCCGGCGACGACGACACCCAGCCGGAGATGGCGGTGCGCGCCGGTTCCCTGGCGCTGCGCCACTCCGGCCTGGACGCGGCCGAGTTCGGTCTGCTGCTGCACGCCACGGGCGCGTTCTGCGGCCTGGACGGCTGGAACGTCGCCTCGTATCTGCAGCACCACGTCCTGGCCGACAACGGGCTGTCCTTCGAGGTGAAGCAGCACTCCAACGGTGCCATGGCGGCGATCGAGCTGGCCGCCGCCTTCCTCGTCGGGCGCCCCGACCGGCAGGCCGCAATGATCACCGCCTCCGACCGTTTCGTGATGCCGGTGTGGAACCGCTGGCGCACCTATCCGGGCCTGGTGTTCGGCGACGGCGCGAGCGCCGCGGTGCTCTCCCGCACCGGCGGCTTCGCCCGCATCGCCTCAGTCGTCACGGCGAGCCGGCCCGACCTGGAGCGTGCCCAGCGCGCCGGGCTGTCGTTCATGGCGTTCCCCGACACCAGTGACACCCAGGCGTATCCGATCAACCTCATCCAGCGGATGCAGACCTTCGCCGACGAGGAGCACGGCGGCCGCATCGCCGAAGTCTTCAAGATCATGAACCAGGCCCTGATCCGGTCCGTCGAGGGTGCCGCAGAGGAGGCCGGGACCCGGCCCGCCGACATCGACCACCTCGTCTTCCCGAACTTCGGCCGGACGATGCTGCGTCAGGAGGTGCTCACGCCGCTGCAACTGGACGCCGACAAGACGGTGTTCGAGTGGGCCCGGGAGACCGGACACGTCGGCGCCACCGACCAGTTCGGCGGCCTGGAGTACCTGATGCGCGCGGGCCGGCTGGAGCCGGGCCAGCGGGTGCTGCTCTGCGGCATCGGGCTGGGCTTCAACTGGACGTCCGCGGTCCTGGAGATCGACGAACGCCCGGTCCCGCTCGCGGACTGACGGCACGGCGCAACGGGCCCCGGGGCCCCCCCCCCACCGGGGGGGGGGGGCCCCCCCCCGGGGGGGGGCCCCGACACCCCCCCCCCCGACCCCCCCACCCCCGGGGGC
>NZ_JBHYKH010000804.1:0-2632 GCF_042741275.1 Streptomyces sp. NPDC058964 | reverse complement strand
ACCGAGACCTGAACACGGTGACGCCGCTGCAGTTTTGGGGGACATTTCCACGTACAGACGGTTTTCGGTCTCGTCTCATGGTGGCCGAATTCCGCTGGGGCGTGATTCCGCCGCCCCGCCCGTCAGCCGCGCCCCAGCGCCCGCTCCAGCTCGATCTCGATCAGCACCCGGTGCGGGTTCGGCCCGGGTGTCCTCCCGTAGCGCTCGGCATAGCGCCGTACCGCGTCCGCGATCCGGTCCGGGTCGGTGCGCACGAAGGCCCGGCCCTCCAGGGTCGCCCAGCGCCGGCCGTCGACCTGGCAGACCGCGGCCGGGGCGCCGAGGGGCGCGGCCGCGAGGACGTGGGCCACCTTCGCGCTCGTCCGGTTCGTCAGCACCCGGGCCAGCCGCGCCTGCGGGTCGTATGTCACTCCGACGGGAACGACGTGCGGGCTGCCGTCCGGGCGCAGCGTCGTCAGCGTGCACAGGTGGCGCTCCCGCCAGAAGGCGAGGTACGACGGGTCCGGGGCGCCCGGGTCTACGGAGTAGGTACTCATGTATCCGGAAGCTAGTCGCCAAAGGTTCCCCGGACCTACCTTGAGTGGAATAGACTCAACTTTGTGTACGTTGGTTAAGTCAGCACTGGGAGAGATGGCGGACAAGGCGACGCCGAGGAGGAGAACGCGAACGTGGATGCCGAGCTGACCAACAGGAGCCGGGACGCGATCAACGCGGCCACGAACCGGGCCGTGACCGAGGGGCACCCGGATTTGACGCCCGCCCATCTGCTGCTGGCTCTGCTCCAGGGGCAGGACAACGAGAACATCGTCGACCTGCTGGCCGCGGTCGACGCCGACCAGGCCGCCGTGCGTTCCGGGGCGGAGAAGGCCCTCGCCGCGCTGCCCAGCGTGGCCGGATCCACGGTCGCGCCCCCGCAGCCCAACCGTGAACTCCTCGCCGTCATCGCGGACGCGGCCGACCGCGCGAAGGAACTCGGCGACGAGTACCTCTCCACCGAACACCTGCTCATCGGCATCGCCGCCAAGGGCGGCACCGCCGGCGACGTGCTCGCCGGGCAGGGAGCCACCCCGAAGAAGCTGCTGGACGCCTTCCAGAAGGCCCGAGGAGGGCGCCGCGTGACCACTGCCGACCCGGAGGGCCAGTACAAGGCCCTGGAGAAGTTCGGCACCGACTTCACCGCCGCCGCGCGGGACGGCAAGCTCGACCCCGTCATCGGCCGCGACCAGGAGATCCGGCGCGTCGTGCAGGTGCTCAGCCGCCGCACCAAGAACAACCCCGTGCTCATCGGCGAGCCCGGCGTCGGCAAGACCGCCGTCGTCGAGGGGCTCGCCCAGCGGATCGTGAAGGGCGACGTCCCCGAGTCCCTGAAGGACAAGCGGCTCGTCGCGCTCGACCTCGGCGCCATGGTCGCCGGAGCCAAGTACCGCGGCGAGTTCGAGGAGCGGCTGAAGACCGTCCTCGCCGAGATCAAGGACTCCGACGGGCAGATCATCACCTTCATCGACGAGCTGCACACCGTGGTGGGCGCGGGCGCGGGCGGTGACTCCGCCATGGACGCCGGCAACATGCTCAAGCCCATGCTCGCCCGCGGTGAGCTGCGCATGGTCGGCGCCACCACCCTCGACGAGTACCGCGAGCGGATCGAGAAGGACCCGGCGCTGGAGCGCCGCTTCCAGCAGGTGCTGGTCGCCGAACCCACCGTCGAGGACTCCATCGCCATCCTGCGCGGGCTCAAGGGCCGCTACGAGGCCCACCACAAGGTGCAGATCGCGGACAGCGCGCTGGTGGCCGCCGCCGGTCTGTCCGACCGGTACATCACCTCCCGGTTCCTGCCCGACAAGGCCATCGACCTCGTCGACGAGGCCGCGTCCCGGCTGCGCATGGAGATCGACTCGTCGCCCGTCGAGATCGACGAACTCCAGCGCGCCGTCGACCGGTTGAAGATGGAGGAACTGGCCCTCGACAAGGAGACCGACCCGGCCTCCCGCGAACGTCTGGAGAAGCTGCGACGCGACCTCGCCGACAAGGAGGAGGAGCTGCGCGGTCTCAACGCCCGCTGGGAGAAGGAGAAGCAGTCCCTCAACCGGGTCGGCGAGCTGAAGGAACGCCTCGACGACCTGCGCGGACAGGCCGAACGCGCCCAGCGCGACGGCGACTTCGACACCGCCTCCAAGATGCTGTACGGCGAGATCCCCGCCCTGGAGAAGGAGCTGGAGGCCGCCTCCGAGGCCGAGGAGGAGGTCTCCCGGGACACGATGGTGAAGGACGAGGTCGGCTCCGACGACATCGCCGACGTCGTCGCGTCCTGGACCGGCATCCCGGCCGGCCGCCTCCTGGAGGGCGAGACGCAGAAGCTGCTGCGCATGGAGGACGAGCTCGGCCGCCGGCTCATCGGCCAGACCGAGGCCGTACGGGCGGTGTCGGACGCGGTGCGGCGCAGCCGGGCCGGCATCGCCGACCCCGACCGGCCCACCGGCTCCTTCCTCTTCCTCGGCCCGACCGGCGTCGGCAAGACCGAACTCGCCAAGGCGCTCGCCGACTTCCTCGTCGACGACGAAGGGGCCCTGGTACGCATCGAAATTGAGGTTGACGGCGAGTATCACACGGTGGGCCGGGTGGTAGGGGGTCCCCC
>NZ_JBHYKH010000803.1:0-2670 GCF_042741275.1 Streptomyces sp. NPDC058964 | reverse complement strand
TCTCCGCGCCCCGCCCCCCCCCAGCCCCCCCCCGGGCGACCCGTGCGCCCCCGCCCCCCCGGCGCCGGGGGGGCCGTCATGCGCGCCCGCGGGGTGGCGCGGGCCCCCCCCCCGGTCCCCTGCGCGCCGTACGTGTTCGCGGAACTCGCCGAGACGCTCGCCGACGTGGGGGAGTTCTGCGAACGCTGGGCGCAGACCGGAGGAGGGGAGTTCCCCGACCCGGAGGGCGGTCAGCCGGACCCCGCCCTCTTCGAGCGCGTCGGGCCGGAGGCCGCCCTGGCCTGGCTGACACTGCCCCAGTGGGAGATGGCGTCCGTCGCCATGCTCAGCCACGCCCCCGTGCGCACCGCCCTGGACGGCGCCCTGCGCGAGCGCCTGCTGCGCGCCCTGCGGACCGTGCAGGAGGCCTCCGGCCACGACTTCAAGTGCCTGGCCTACGCCCTCCTGGTGCTCGACGGCGAACCGCTGGTCGTGCTGCACCGCCCCACCGGAACCGGCTTCGCGATGCGCATGAGCGGCATCGGCGACAACTTCCAGCTGCACACCCTGCTCGCCGACGTCCTCGTCGGCGGCGGCCACATACCCGGCCGGGCCCCCTCCGCGCAGGAGGCGGCCGTGTGCCGGGACCAGCCCGGGCAGGTGCACACCACCGGCTCCTTCAACCTCGTCACCCCCACCGGGGAGTGGGTGTGGAACGAGGGGACGCCCACCGACATCCCCGTCGTCGACGGAGTCCGGCTGCTCGTCCTCGACCCGCCGCCCTACGAACGCAGCTGGCCCGCGGGCCGGTTCTTCCCGAACATCACGGGCGACCTCGTCCTCGAGCGCGTACTGGACACGGCGGAGGCCGGACGCCTGCTCGCGGGGTGCGTGACGAAGGACGGCTGACCGGGCGGGGGACCCGCCGTTCAACATCCCCACATCCGCTCTCCCGGCACAGGTCACGCGTACGCCAACCGGCATCGGAAGAACAGGAGCGACGGGCCGCACGCAACCGGCCCCGTCGCCTCCCCCCGCCGAACCGGCCCGTGACCAGGAGAGAGCCATGAGCGGCGTTTCCACCCTCGACCGCCCCCCGCAGCCCGCGGCACCCACCCGCTACACCGTCACCCTCGCCCGTGACGAGGCCGACGTGCGTGCCGCGCAGCGGCTGCGGCACGAGGTGTTCGCCGGGGAGATGGGCGCCCAGTTGTCGAGCCCGCAACCGGGACACGACATCGACCCCTTCGACGCGTACTGCGATCACCTGCTCGTGCGCGACACCCTGACCGGGCAGGTCGTCGGCACCTACCGGCTGCTGCCGCCGGAGCGGGCCGCGGTCGCCGGACGGCTCTATTCGGAGGGCGAGTTCGACCTGGGCCCGCTCGATGCGATCCGTCCGGGCCTGGTCGAGGTCGGCCGCTCCTGTGTGCACCCGGACCACCGCGACGGCGCGGTCATCGCGCTGATCTGGGCCGGGATCGCCCGCTACATGGCGGACCGCGGCCACGAGTGGCTGGCCGGCTGCTGCTCCATCCCGCTGGCCGACGGCGGCACCCTGGCCTCCGCCGCCTGGGAGCGGGTGCGGGACAAGCATCTGGCCCCAGAGGAGTTCCGGGTACGGCCGTTGCTGCCCTGGATCCCGAACGGGTCGGCCGCACCGGCCCGGACCGAGCTCCCGGCCCTCCTGCGCGGCTATCTGCGCCTCGGCGCCTGGGTCTGCGCCGAGCCCGCGCACGACCCGGACTTCGGGGTCGCCGACCTGTACGTGCTGCTGTCGATGCGCCGGGTCAACCCGCGCTATCTGCGGCACTTCCTCTCGCTCGTGCCGGCCTGATGAGCGTCTGGCTGCCCAGCGCGCCCTGCACCCCGGGGGCGTGCGTGGAACCGACGGGGTCCGCGACGGCCGTACCACGGGCCGTGCTGCGGCTGACGGGTCTCGCGCTCCTGGTCCTGGCCGGGATCGTGCTCTCCCCACTGGGCAGCCGGACACCCGCCGGACTGGTGAGCCGGTGGTGCCGGGCGATCGTCCGGGCCGCCGGGGTCCGGGTCCGGCTCACCGGCACCGCCGCACCCACCGGCGGACTGCTCCTGGTGGCCAACCACATCTCCTGGCTGGACATCCCCCTGCTGGCCGCCGTGCGGCCCGCGCGGATGCTCGCCAAGACGGAGATCCGCCGGTGGCCCGTGGCCGGGGTGCTGGCGGCACGGGGCGGTGCCCTGTTCATAGAGCGCGACCGGCTGCGCGCGCTCCCGGACACGGTGGCCCGCATCGCGCACGCCCTGCGGGAGGGCGCCGCGGTCGTCGCCTTCCCCGAGGGCAGCACCTGGTGCGGCCGCGCCCAGGGCCGCTTCCACCGTGCCGTCTTCCAGGCCGCGCTCGACGCCGGTGTCCCCGTCCAGCCCGTGCGGCTGCACTACCGGCTGACCGGCGGAGCGGCCAGTACGGTGCCCGCGTTCGTCGGTGAGGACACGCTGCTCGCCTCGCTGTGGCGGGTGGTGTCCGCGCGTGGTCTGGTGGCCGAGGTGGAGGTGCGGCCGGTGATCCCGCCGGGCAGCCACGCCGACCGCCGTTCCCTCGCTCGCGCCGCCGAGCCGGCCGGGCACGGGCCCGCGTGGACCCACGCGGCTTCGGTGACGCCCCGGGTGTGAACCCCGGTGCCACGCCGACCGCTGTTCGCCGGCCCGGGC
>NZ_JBHYKH010000802.1:686-2675 GCF_042741275.1 Streptomyces sp. NPDC058964 | reverse complement strand
GGCTTGGGCATGTCCGCCTGGGCGCACAGCCGGTCGATCACGCCGTGCAGTTCCGGGTACTCCTCGCGTTCGACGACCCGGCCGTGCAGCGCGTAGAGCGCGACCCGGTCGGAGAACCAGTACTGGGCGAAGAGCATCCCCGCCGCCACCACCACGACCAGCACCCAGGACTTCAGCAGCACGATCAACGCGGCGACGAACCCCACGTACAACAATCCGAGCAGGAACAGCGTGACCCCCATGCGTGCGGTCAACCGCCGGTCGCTCCGAAAGCGGCTCTGCATCTTGCATCACCCCGCAGTCAGGCACTCGTCCCGCTGTCCAGTGTGCACCTGGCGACTGCCATGAAGCGGTCCGGAACCGCCCTGGTACGGGCAAAGATTCCCGGTGGGAGCGGGGATGCCGCCGAGGCCTACGAGATGGTCCTGCTCCTGAGCAGGCCGCGGCCGTGGGCGAGCAGTGCCGTCACCTCGGCCTCGGCGGCGGTGGCGTACGGGGCGTGGTGCCATCGGCGCCGCACCGTCTGCTCGGCGCGTGTGCGCAGGCGTTCGTCCGGGTCGTCCAGTGCCCGCACGGCGGCGCGCAGGCGGACCACCCCGCCCCGCGCGTCCAGCAGCCGGTACGCCGACACCCGCACGCACCGCGGCCGTGTCACCCCGAGCCGTTCGGCCAGCCACTCCTCCGGCAGCAGCGCGGCCGAGGGCAGCAGGGCGACGGTCGCCTCGCGCACCACCCCGGGCGCGGGATCGTCGAGCAGCGCCCTCATCCTCGGTACGTCCGTCACGTCCAGTGCGCGCAGCCCGGCCACCGCCCGCGCCCGCACCGCCGCCGCCTGGTGGTCCAGCAGCGGCCACAGCAGGGCGGCGTCGGCGCGACTCCCGCACTCCGCGAGCCCGATGACCGCGCCGGGCGGCAGGGCCGGGTCGCCCGGGCCGGCACACCGGTCCCGGTACCACGGGAGCGGATCGGTGCCGTGCTGCCGTACGACATAGCGCGCGCAGGCCCGCACCAGCCCCGCCGGATCGGCCAGGAAGCCCGTCGCCCGCCCGGGGCGACCCAGCCGCCGCAGCGCGGTCACCCCGGCCGAGCGGGTGCGCGGGCTGCGGGCGGCGAGGAGGGGTTCGAGCACGTCCTCCCCGGCGCCCCCGTCCGCCACCGCGGCCAGGGCGGCCTCCGCGCACAGGCTCTGCACGACCGCGTCGTCGTCCCGGGCCGCAACCCGGGCGAGCTCGGCGGGGGAAAGGCGCCCGTCCTCCACGGCGAGGCGGTGGGCGAAGCGGCGCACGGCGCGGTCGGGGCCGGTGAGCAGGGCCGCGAAACGCTCCATGGGCGTCCGGGACAACAGGTCGCCCACCATGGCGACGGCGAAGTCGCCCCTGCTCCGGTTGCCGATGCGCAGCATCAGCGGGGTGAGCCGGACGGCGTTCTCCGCGTCCAGCGCCTCGGCGAGCCGCTTCCGTGCCCTCTCCCGCACCGGCGGCGCCCAGTCCGCGCACCGCAGCACGACCAGCGGCAGCAGCTCCCGGTGCCCGGCGGCCAGGCCCAGCGCCCGGTGCCGGATCCGGCCGTCCCGGTGGCACAGGGCGAGGGCGAGCTGGGACTCGGTGAGCCGCTCGCCGGTGCGCAGGACCGCGGTGAGCGTGCGCTCGCTGTCCGTGCCCTCCCGGACCGGGACGCCGTACGGCGAGTACCAGTTGTCCCGCCTCGCGCCCTCGTCCAGCCCCAGCCAGGCGTCCGGATCACCGGCGTCGACCACGTCCCGCAGGGCCGCGCCCTCCGCGAGCCGTCGTGCCGCCTCCGCCCCGCCCCGGACGTCCACTGCCATGGGCGTCCCCTCTAGTAGGGAGCCCGCATCTGGGCGTACCCCAGCAGGACTATCACCGCGGCCACACACCCGAGGACTATGGCCGTCGACACCCACGACGAGCGGCGGGGCGCCACCGGCTCCGGGTCCCCGCGGAAGGGCGCCGGGTCCGGAGGGTTCTCCTT
>NZ_JBHYKH010000802.1:0-676 GCF_042741275.1 Streptomyces sp. NPDC058964 | reverse complement strand
CCAGCTGTGGTCGAACTCCCGCTCCCAGTCGTCCTGTTCACTCATCCCCGTTGAACCTCTCTCGTCCGTCGGAACCAAGGAGGATGATCCCCCGAGAGTAGGAAGCCTGTGAAGCGCCGAAGGTTGCACGGGCCGTGGTTGCCCGGCGCCTGATCCGCTCCGGATGCTGGGCGGTCGATGGCCATCTAAGATCTATGGGTGAGAGCCGCAGGGCGGGGTGCGCCCACCCCTGGCGTAATCCCTGCTCACGGCCACACCTACGACCGCGCCGGACTTTTCACTCCAAGGTCGCGGCCATCCGGTTCGTGCAGTCGAGGACCGCACGAGGGGTGGAAGGAAGGTACGTCCATGAATGCACAGCGTGCTAGGCGTCTCGCGGCGGTTTCCGCCGTCGGTGTTCTGCTGGCCGGCGGCACGACGATCGCCACAGCAGGTACGGCCGCGGCATCCGCTCCGGCCCAGGTCTCCACGAACCGCGGCTGCTTCAACGGTGGCTGGTGGAACAACTGCGGCTTCGGCTACGGCAACTTCGGCGGCTTCGGCTTCAACAACGGCTTCAACACCGGCGGTGTCGTAGTGATCCTGGTGGGCTGAGAAGGCGGTGTGACAGAGCTCTGAGCACGGCCGAGGGGGGGGGGGGGGGGGGGCGGCGGCGCGGCGGGCGGGCTCGCGCCGG
>NZ_JBHYKH010000801.1:0-2678 GCF_042741275.1 Streptomyces sp. NPDC058964 | reverse complement strand
CCCGGAAGGGGGCCCGGGAAGCGTCCGATCAGTTGTTGCCGGTGCCGTTGCCGGACAGGGCCGAGATGTCGTCCAGGATGTGCGACAGCGGCTCGTCGCCCTTGGCCTGCGTCGAGTTCTCGACGCACTGCTGGTTCTGCGGGGAGGACAGGACGTTGATGTCCTGGACCGAGACCGGGACGAGGCCGAGGACCGAGCCCACGTTCGCCTTGGCGGGCAGGCCGATGCAGGGCTTGTTGAAGGAGCCCTGGATGAGCGCCATCTGGGGGCTCATGTTGCCGTACGTGGCCGAGTTGCCGTAGACCTGGGCGGCCCCGACGCCGCTGGCGGAGGTGGTGCCCTGGTCGTTGCCGATCGCGAGCGCGGGCGAGGCGGCGGCGGCCGAGGCACCCACGACGGAAGCGGCGACCGCTGCGGAGGCCAGAACCTTCTTGATCACTTGCAGTTCCCTTCTGGAAAAACCCCGTCCACCGGAGCGCTCTGGTTCAACTGTCACCAGCCCGCATGGTTGCTGCAATTCACTCGGTCGGCCCAAGTGAATTTCATGCGCCAAACAGGTCCGATCGGGTGACGGGCCGCAACCATTCCCGGCGCATCCGGTTGATGCGGAGGCAGGAACGTGAGTCTTGGCGAGGAGCCAGGAAAGGAAAGCGAAATGCTCAAGAAGGCAATGGCCGCGGCGGCGGTCGCCGCGTCCGTCGTCGGCGCGTCGGCGGCGGCGGCTCCCGAGGCGCTTGCCATCGGCAACGACCACGGCACCACCTCCGCCAGCGGCGTCGGCGCCTCGGAGTCGTTCGGCAACTCGGCGACCGGGGGCAACCTCAGCCCACAGGAATCCCTCGTCCAGGGCTCGGTGAACAAGCTCTGTGTCGGCCTGCCGGCCAAGGCCAACGTGGGCTCGGTCGTCGGGGTCCTGGTCCCGGTCACCGCCCAGGACATCCCGGTCCTGTCGTCGCCGCAGAACCAGCAGTGCGCCGAGAACTCGACCCAGGCCAAGGGCGACGAGCCGCTGTCGCACATCGCGGACGACATCTCGGCGCTGTCCGGCAACGGCACCGGTAACGGCTGAGTCCCGTCCCCGGATCGAGGCCGCTCGGGGTGCAGTGCGTGGGCGCGTTGGCGTCCGGGCAGCTTTTCGCCGCGCGGGAAGAGTCTTTCGCCTATGCATGTCAATTCCGCAAGGGCGTTAGAGTGAATTCCTGAGCGCCATGCGTTCCGCAGTTTCTTCGACTGTCTATCCCTCGTTCTACAGCCTGCCGGTCATGGTGCGAGCCGTACAAGTCGTGCTCGCTCGGTTTAGGCCGTCATTGGGGCATGACCGCAGAGAAGGGAAAGTCCATGAAGAAGACCGCTGCTGTCGTCGCCGGCGCCGTTCTGGCTCTGGGGGCGGCCGTCCCCGCGTTCGCCGACTCCGGCGCCACCGGCTCGGCCGCGCAGAGCCCGGGTGTCCTGTCCGGCAACGTCATCCAGGTCCCCGTGCACATTCCGGTCAACGTGTGCGGTGACTCGGTGAACGTCATCGGCCTGTTGAACCCGGCGCTGGGCAACACCTGCAGCAACCAGTGACGAGGTAACCCAACGCACTGGCCAACCGGCCGCGTCACGGTCGGCCTTGGACCGTTGATCCTTTGATCCATGCGTTCCGAGGCCGGCCTTCCCAATTCTTCAAGCAGGAAGACCAACGAGATTGCGACAGACACTGAGTAGGGGAATGGTCGCGGCTGCCGCCGCGACGGGCATCGTGTCCCTGTGCGGCGGAGCCGCGCTCGCCGACACGAATGCCAACGGGGCCGCCAAGGACTCGCCCGGAGTGGCGTCCGGCAACACAGTCCAGGTGCCGGTGCATGTACCGGTGAACGTGTGCGGCAACTCGGTCGACGTCGTCGGCGCGCTGAATCCGGCATTCGGCAACTCCTGCGCAAACGCTTCGGGTTCCGGTGCCTCCGGCACCAACGGTTCCTCGGGGGCGTCGGCGTCCGGCGTCTCGCAGGGATCGCCCGGCGTCGCCTCCGGCAACACCGCGCAGGTGCCCGTGCATGTGCCCGTGAACGCGTGCGGCAACTCGGTCGACGTCGTCGGCCTGTTGAATCCGGCAGCCGGCAACTCCTGCGCCAACGGTTCGGGTTCCGGATCCTCCAGCACTGCCGGGTCCTCCGCGTCCGGCACCGCGACGGACTCGCCCGGCGTCGGTTCCGGCAACACCGCGCAGGTGCCGGTGGACGTACCGCTGAACGTGTGCGGTGACGCGGTGGACGTGGTCGGGCTCCTCAACCCCGCCTACGGAAACGGCTGCGGCAATGACACCACGCCGCCGGTGACGCCGCCGCGTACGAACACGCCGCCGTCGACGCCGCCGACCACCACCACGCCGCCGCGTACGAACAGGCCGCCGTCGCCGCCGACCACCACCACGCCGCCGCGTACGGTCACGCCGCCGTCGACGCCCCCCGGCAGTGGAGACCACCAGGCATCGCCGCCCCAGCTGGCGCACACCGGCACCGAGGCCATGCTGGCGACCTCCGCGGTCAGCGCGGCGCTGCTCGCGGGCGGGACGATCCTGTATCGGCGAGGCCCACCCACGACCCGACGGTAGTGCCCCGGGGGGGCGGCCCGGGGCCGCCCCGCCCCCCCTCCCCGGGCGCCCCACGCCGGGGCCCCCCCCCCCCGGCGCCGCCCGC
>NZ_JBHYKH010000800.1:0-2679 GCF_042741275.1 Streptomyces sp. NPDC058964 | reverse complement strand
CCGTTCGTGCGCTCAGCGGCCGAGGGCGCGGCGGCCGCGGCCCTGGGAGAGGACCGGCAGATTGCGGGACGGCGCCTGCGAGCGCGTGTCCTCCTCGATGCGCAGTGCCAGCGCCGGGCAGCGGCGCACCGCGCGCAGGGCCTTCGCCTCCGCGTACTGCGGCACCTTCGCCTGGGCGACGGTGGGGAAGCCGTCGGCACCGAGCTGGAAGACCTCCGGGAGGATGTCCGCGCACAGCCCGTGCCCCCGGCACAGCGTCCAGTCCACGTAGATCTTCTGGCGGCTGCCGCCGGTGTCCTCCGGCTCGCCGCCGCCCGGGATGCCCGTGGGCATCCTGCCGCCCTCGAAGAGCGGCAGAACGCCCTCCACGGGCCTTCCGCAGCCGTTGCCGAGGACATGCGCGGCCAGGTCGTCGGTGAAAGCCTTGATCGTGGACTCCAGGAACATCGCGGAGCCGTCCGGGTGCGAGCACGCACCGCGCCGCTTCACGTTCTTGGCGACCTGCTTGAGTGCCTCCAGGGCGGCCGGCCCGCCGCCGTTGAGGATGTCCTCCATGCCGCGCGCGGCGGCCGGCAGCCCGAGGTAGCAGGGACCGCACTGGCCCGCGCTCTCCTCGGCCAGCCACTGGGCCACTCGCAGCGACTCGCCCAGCGGGCAGGTCTCCTGAGAGATCGGCAGAATGGCGCCGGCGCCGAGCGCGCCGCCCACCGCGTCGAGCGAGTTGCGGGAGACGACCGCCTCGTTGACCGTGGCCGCGTCGATCCACTTGCCGTGGTAGCCGCCGGTCAGCACGCCCTGCGGCACCGGCGGGGCGCCGGCCAGCTGGAGGATGTAGCGCAGCGGCACGCCCGTGGGAGCCTCGATCACCATCGGGCGGGCGACGGCTCCGGAGACCGTCAGCATGACGGTGCCCGGCTCGTCGTACAGGCCGGTGTTGCCGTAGCGCTCCGGGCCGATGCGGGCGGCGATCGCCAGCTGGGCGAAGGTCTCGGCGTTCGACAGCAGCGTGGGCGCGCCGCCGACGCCGTTCTGCGAGGCACTGGTCTTGGGGGGCGGCGCGGGGGCGCGGGGGGCGTCCACGCGACCCCCCCGCGGCACGCCGTGGTGGCCGCCGACGACCTGGCAGCGGCAACAGACGACGAACTCTTCGCCCTCCTCGACGGCGAGACCGGGAGCTGAACGACCATGGCAGCAACCACTGGACCCACCGCATCCACCGCATCCACCGCAGCCTCCGGCGAGCGCGAGCAGAAGCTGCGGGACTACCTGAAGAAGGCCACCGCCGACCTGATGCAGGCCCGTCGGCGCATCGAGGACCTGGAGTCCCGAGCCCGAGAGCCCATCGCTGTAGTCGGAATGGCCTGCCGCTACCCCGGCGGCATCGCCTCGCCCGACGACCTGTGGCGGCTGGTCGCCCGCGGCGGCGACGGCATGCGCGGCTTCCCCGACGACCGGGGCTGGGACACCGACAACCTCTACGACCCCGATCCGGGCGCGCTCGGCAAGAGCTACGCCAAGGAAGGCGGATTCCTCGACGCGGCTGGCGAGTTCGACGCCGCCTTCTTCGGGATAAGCCCCCGTGAGGCCCTCGCCATGGACCCGCAGCAGCGGCTGCTGCTGGAGACCTCGTGGGAGGCGTTCGAGCACGCGGGCATCGACCCCGTCGCCGCGCGCGGCAGCCGTACCGGTGTGTACGCGGGCATCATGTACCACGACTACGGCTCGGACCGCGCCGCCCTGCCCGACGGCGTCGAGGGCTTCCTCGGCACCGGCACCGCGGGCAGCGTCCTGTCCGGCCGGATCGCCTACGCCCTCGGCCTGACCGGCCCCGCCGTCACCGTCGACACGGCCTGCTCCTCCTCCCTGGTCACCCTGCACCTCGCGGCGCAGGCCCTGCGGGCGGGGGAGTGCTCCCTCGCCCTGGCGGGCGGCGTCACGGTCATGGCCACCCCGGACACCTTCATCGACTTCAGCCGGCAGCGCGGGCTCGCGCCCGACGGCCGGTGCAAGCCGTTCGCCGAGGCCGCCGACGGCACCGGCTGGTCGGAGGGCGTCGGCGTACTCCTGCTGGAACGCCTCTCCGACGCCCGCCGCAACGGGCACCGCGTGCTCGCGCTGGTACGGGGCTCGGCCATCAACCAGGACGGCGCGAGCAACGGGCTCACCGCCCCCAGCGGCCCCTCCCAGCAGCAGGTCGTACTCGACGCGCTGGCCGCCGCCGGTCTCTCCACCGACGACGTCGACGCCGTGGAGGCACACGGCACCGGCACCGTGCTCGGCGACCCGATCGAGGCGCAGGCTCTGCTCGCCACCTACGGCCAGAACCGTGAAGAGCCGCTGTGGCTGGGATCGATCAAGTCGAACCTGGGCCACACCCAGGCGGCGGCGGGCGCGGCCGGCGTCATCAAGATGGTGCAGGCACTGCGCGCGGGCGTGCTGCCGCGCTCCCTGCACATCGACGCCCCGACCTCGCACGTCGACTGGTCCGCCGGCTCCGTGGCCCTCCTCACCGAGAACCGCCCCTGGCCCGTCGGGAACCGCCCGCGCCGGGCCGCCGTGTCCGCGTTCGGCATCAGCGGCACCAACGTCCACGTCATCGTGGAGGAGGCGCCCGCCGAGGAGCCGACGGATACCGTGGCGGCGGACGCGCTGCCGGTGGTGCCGTGGATCGTCTCCGGC
>NZ_JBHYKH010000799.1:0-2680 GCF_042741275.1 Streptomyces sp. NPDC058964 | reverse complement strand
TATAGCAATCTTTTTGTGGGGGGGCGCGGCCCCCCCCCCCCCGCCGCCGCCGGGCCCGCCCCCCCCCGCGGGGGGCCCGGCGCGGCGCCCCCCGAGGCGGTCATGGGCACCGTCGAGGCGGGCAAGCTCGCCAACTTCGCCGTCCTGGACGAGAACCCCCTGGCCGACATCCGCAACCTGCGCACCATCACCCTCACCGTCAAGCGCGGCCACCGCTACGACCGCGCCGAGTTCGAGAAGGAGGGGGAGTGAGCCCCACCGGCACCTCCACCCCGCTGATCGTCAACGCGCTGGGACAGCTCGACAACCCCAACGCCCCCGCCTCCCTCGAGGCCGCCGCCCGGCTCAACCCCTCCAGCGACCAACTGACCGTGGACGCACGGGCGATCGCCGACGCGCACGCCTCCGGCCTGACCGCCGTCAACATCACCCTCGGCTACACCATGGGCGACCTCCCGCCGTACGAGCACACCATGGAGGAGATAGACGTCTGGGACCGGCTCATCGACAGCCACCCCGACGACCTGCTGAAGGTCCGCACCGCCGACGACATCCGCCGCGCGCGCAACGAGGGCAGGATCGGCGTCATCTACGGCTTCCAGAACGGCGTTGCGGTCGGCAAGGACCCCGAACTCGTCGACACGCGCGTCGCCACCTTCGCCCGCGCCGGCGGCCGCGTCGTCCAGCTCACCTACAACCAGGCCAACCACCTCGGCGACGGCTCCATGGCCACCGCCAACCGCGGCCTCACCCCGTTCGGCCGACAGGTCGTCGAATCCCTCAACGACCACCACCTGATGGTGGACCTCTCCCACAGCGGGGAGAACACCTGCCTGGACGCGGCCCGCCACTCCCGCGTGCCCGTGTCCATCAACCACACCGGCTGCCGCACCGTGGCCGACCTGCCGCGCAACAAGACGGACGAGGAACTGCGCCTGGTCGCCTCCCGGGGAGGGTTCGTCGGCATCTACTTCATGCCGTTCCTGAACGTCACCGGGCACGCCAAGGCGGCCGACGTCGTCGAGCACATCATGCACGCCGTCGACGTCTGCGGCGAGGACCACGTCGGCATCGGCACGGACGGCAGCGTCACCGCCATCGACGACCTCGACGCCTACCGCGCCACCCTCGCCGACCATGTCGCCGCCCGCCGCGCAGCGGGCGTCGGCGCGGCCGGCGAACGCGCCGACACCTACCCCTTCGTCGTCGACCTGCGCGGCGTCGACCAGTTCCGCGAGCTGATCCGCCTTCTGGAGAAGCGCGGCTACGGCTCCGGGCGCATCGAGAAGATCATGGGCCGCAACTTCCTCGACTACGCCGACCGCGTGTGGACGGCCTGACCCGGCGCCTGGTACACCGCCCGCCCGCCCCACTGCCGTGTTCGCGGTGGAGCAGGCGGGTGCGGCAGGCCGCGGAGTCGGGTGTCTGCGGGCGGACGCAGCCAGCATCCTCTTACTCGCATCCTTGAAATGGTTTGCCCTTTTGGCCGGGCGGCACGGTCGCCGTACGGGCAGCAGCCGGGCACGGCATTCAGGACCAGGCCGAGCGCGCCGAGCTGGTCCTCCAGCCCGTCCCGGAATGTCAGGTGGGTGGTGCCGCGCTTGCCGTGGCACACGTCCCGGGCCGGCCTGTGCCGCGATTCCTGTACGGCACGTTCTCTGACTACCCCTCAAAAGGGGTACGAGTCGCGATGCGAGCACCTCCGCCAGGCCCTCGTACGGCACCGCGGCGAGCAGTACGCCGCGTCCGAGCGTTTCCGCATGCCGAGGGGAGTGCCGCTGGCGTACCAGGCCGCCCCGCATTTCGGGCAGTGGAGCCGGGGCCACGGGTGCTTCCGGCCCTCGACCAGAGCCCGGTATGCCTCGCGGCCGGCGTCGATCGCGGCCGAGTGCGATCCACGTCCACCCGCTGTGCAATCTCTCCTCTCACACCCAAGGGAGGAATCATGAAAAGCAGAACGGCCGGATTGGCGTGGGCTGTTGTCGGTGGGACTGCGGCTCTGACGCTGCTGACGGCCACCGGGGCCCACGACCCCTCGGTCTGCCAGCGGTTGATTCGGCGCGGACGTACCGCATCCATGGGGGACGGTTCGCGGCCGCCGGGCTTGTGCGGTTGCCCTGTCCCGGATCGCCTGCTCACCGCACACACTCCGGAAGGGCAGGCATGGCAGAAGCGATCTGGTGTGGGGTTCCGGATCAGACATATACCGCAGGACCGGCCGGCTTTCGGGGAGGGCCGAGGAGCAGGGGGCCACTGCCGGTGAGTGCGATGAGCCTCGCCAGCGCCGGAGGCGGGTGGTGCAACCGCAGGGATGCGCCGGCCCCGGCGGTGGCCCGCGCCGCATGGAGGAAGGCGTTGAGGCCGGTCACGTCGCAGAAGGTGACGGTGGTCAGGTCGACGTCGATGGTGCGGATGCCGTCGTGCAGGCATCGTTCCAGCGACGCGCGCACGAGGTGCTCCGTTGCCAGGTCGATTTCACCGGCCAGGGTGATCAACGCCCGGCTGTGCCTGTCGTGCCGATAGAGGGTCAGCTGTGGAAGGGGCATGGCACCTCGGTTCAGGAGACCGGCCGGGTAGCGGCGGGAATGGCGGGGTTTACGGGCCGTGCGAGGCGACGGCCCCGGGGGGGGGTGAAGGGGATATGGGGTCACACCGGTGGGGCCCGCTTGTTTGGGGGGCG
>NZ_JBHYKH010000798.1:0-2687 GCF_042741275.1 Streptomyces sp. NPDC058964 | reverse complement strand
CCCGGGCGGCGCCCCGCGCCCCCCCCCGCGCGCGCGCCCCCCCGCCGCAGGTGTGGGCAAGAGCCCGGAAACAGTTCAACCTATTGACGGGAGGTGACCCGAACGGCTCAGCTTAGAGTTCACTAGTTGGACATAGGGGCCCCGCCGAAGCGGTCCCTCGCGCAGGAGGTCGTCGTGGAGACTCCGGGGTCGCAGTCGTCACTGCACCGAGCCAACCTGGAGCGGGTCGTGCGTGCCGTACGACTAGCCGGGTCGCTCACGCAGGCGGAGATCGCCAGGACCACCGGCCTGTCGGCGGCGACCGTCTCCAACATCGTGCGTGAGCTGAAGGACGGCGGAACGGTCGAGGTCACGCCCACGTCGTCGGGCGGCCGCCGGGCCCGCAGCGTCTCCCTGAGCGGGGACGCCGGCATCGTCATCGGCGTCGATTTCGGACATACGCACCTGCGTGTCGCGGTCGGCAACCTGGCCCATCAGGTACTCGCCGAGGAGTCCGAACCGCTGGATGTGGACGCCTCCGCGACACAAGGCTTCGACCGGGCGGAACAGCTGGTCAACCGGCTGATCGCGGCCACGGGGGTCGACCGTTCGAAGATCGCCGGGGTGGGGCTGGGCGTACCCGGTCCGATCGACGTCGAGTCCGGCTCGCTGGGCTCGTCGGCCATCCTTCCCGGCTGGATCGGCACCAGACCCGCCGAGGAGCTGCGGGGGCGGCTCGGCGTACCGGTGCACGTGGACAACGACGCGAACCTCGGAGCCCTGGGCGAGCTGGTCTGGGGCAGCGGCCGGGGCGTGCGTGATCTTGCTTACATCAAGGTCGCGAGCGGTGTCGGTGCCGGACTGGTGATCGAAGGGAAGATCTACCGGGGTCCCGGCGGCACCGCCGGTGAAATCGGACATATCACTCTTGACGAGTCCGGGCCGGTCTGCCGCTGCGGCAACCGGGGCTGCCTGGAGACCTTCGCCGCGGCGCGCTACGTGCTCCCGCTGCTCCAGTCCAGTCACGGCACCGACCTGACCATGGAAGGCGTCGTGCGGCTGGCCAGGGAAGGTGATCCGGGCTGCCGCCGGGTGATCGCCGACGTGGGCCGCCACATCGGCAGCGGTGTGGCCAATCTCTGCAACTTGCTGAACCCGAGCCGGGTCGTCCTGGGCGGTGACCTGGCGGAGGCCGGAGAGCTGGTTCTGGGGCCCATCAGGGAGTCCGTGAGCCGCTATGCGATCCCCAGCGCGGCGCGCCAGCTCTCGGTCCTCCCAGGGGCCCTCGGGGGCCGCGCGGAGGTGCTCGGGGCGCTGGCTCTCGCCCTCAGCGAGATGGGCGATTCGACCCTTTTGGACGGTTCTCTGGCCATGGCGGCACCCGCCTTCACTTAGAGAACGCATGACGCCGTTGCCATCTCGTTAAGTATTTACTTCTTGACGTCGAACTTGCGGCCGAGTTGACTTCGAGCCACCTCGGCCGCAGCGCTGCGGCCCTGTCAGGGAGGCACCCCCAAATGAACGCAACGATGCGTAGAGTCGTCATCGGCACGGCCGCTGTTTCGATGGCCCTGTCCGTGGCCGCCTGTGGTAAGGCCGGCGACAAGAAGGACGACTCTTCCAGCAGCAGCTCCTCCGGCAGCAAGACCATCGGTCTGCTGCTCCCCGACAGCGTGACCGCGCGCTACGAGAAGTTCGACCACCCGCTCTTCGAGGCGAAGGTCAAGGAGCTCTGCTCGGACTGCAAGGTCGAGTACGCGAACGCCGCTGGTGACGCCACCAAGCAGGCCCAGCAGGTCAGCAGCATGATCACCAAGGGCGTCAAGGTCCTCGTGATCAGCGCCCAGGACTCGGCCGCCATCAAGTCCTCCATCCAGGCCGCCGTCGACAAGGGCATCAAGGTTGTCGCGTACGACCGCCTCGCCCAGGGCCCGGTCTCCGCGTACGTCTCCTTCGACAACGTCAAGGTCGGCGAGCTCCAGGGCCAGGCGCTGCTCGACTCCCTCGGCTCCAAGGCGACCAAGAAGTCGAAGGTCGTCATGATCAACGGTGACGACGCCGACCCGAACGCCGGTCAGTTCAAGAAGGGTGCCCACAACATCCTCGACGGCAAGGTCAACATCGCCTACGAGCAGTCCGGCCTCTGGAAGGACACGGTCGCCGCCCAGAAGATGAAGGCGGCCATCACCCAGCTCGGCGCCAAGAAGATCGCGGGCGTCTACTCCGCCAACGACGGCATGGCCGGCGGTATCGCCACCACGCTGAAGGGCGCCGGCATCAGCGGCATCCCGCTGACCGGTCAGGACGCGGAGCTCGCGGGCATCCAGCGCATCGTCGCCGGCACCCAGTCCAGCACCGTCTACAAGGCCTTCAAGCCGGAGGCGGACGCCGCCGCCCAGCTCGCGGTCAACCTGCTGCAGGGCAAGGACATCAAGTCCCTGGCCAACCAGGAGCTGACCAGCGGCTCCGGCGACAAGGTCCCCTCGCAGCTGCTGACCCCGGTGTCGGTCACCAAGGCCAACATCAAGGACACGGTGATCAAGGACAAGCTGTACACCGTCCAGGACATCTGCACGGCCGAGTTCGCGAAGGCCTGCAAGGCCGCCGGCCTCCAGTAAGCACTCGGGCAGAGCCCAACCGAGGCCCGCCCCGAGCGCCCGCGCCCCCCGCCCCCCCGGGCGCGCGGGAGTACCCCGCCCCCCCGGCCC
>NZ_JBHYKH010000797.1:0-2689 GCF_042741275.1 Streptomyces sp. NPDC058964 | reverse complement strand
CGTTCAAGGCGCGCTCCAAGGGCTGAGGCGGCGAGCCCCCGCCCCCGCCGGTGCCCGGTGCGGCGGGTGGGGGCTCAGCGGGGCAGGTCGAGCGAGCCGTCCTCGGTGAACGGGAAGAACGGGTTGTGGGCCAGCTCCCAGAGGTGGCCGTCCGGGTCCTCGAAGTAGGCGCCGCGGCCGCCGAAGAGGTCATTGGTCCGTCCGGGTTCGGTGTGCCTGGGGTCGGCGTAGTAGGTGACCCCGGCCCCCTCCAGACGGGCGATCATCGCGTCGAACTGCCCGTCGGGCACGAGGAACGCGTAGTGCTGGGACTGGATCGGCTCGTCCCTCTTCTCGTAGTAGTCGAGCGTCACACCGTTGCCGAGGTCGACCGGCAGGTGAGGCCCGAACGGTGCGCCGACCTCGGCCCCGAGGATCGTGGCGATGAACTCGGCCGACAGGCGCTGGTCCGTGGCGTAGACGGCGGTGTGGTTCAGGAAGGCTGCCGTTCGCGGCAGTTCGGTGGCGGCGGGGACTGCGGGTGGTCTCGCATCGGTGGCGTATTCTCCGGATCTTCGAGTCTTCGGATGTGCGGGGTGGGGCGCCACGCTCGGGCGCCGGAAGCGAAGATTCGGAGGATTGGGCGGGCCACGAGCCCGCCTCGCGGTCACGCCGAGGCCGGGAACCTCACTCGTGCGTGGCCCAAGACCGACCCGGCGGTCACCCGGCAGTCACCCGGCCACCTACCTGATTCGAAGGCCCGGACGGCGCCACCACGCCGTGGCGACCCCGCGCGGCACAGCCGAGCCCCGTCGGGGAGAACGAGGCCCCGCATGCCGAGCGGCTCGTCGAGTCGGCTTAATTGCAACGTGGTCGGGGGTCGCTCCTGGCATGATGCGCTGCATGACCACTGACCGAAAGGCCGATGCCGCGTAGACGGCCCGGCGCCCTGCGCGCCCTGCCGCGTGATGCTCCTGTTTGGGGCCGCTTCCCTCCGGTCCGGATCCATGGGCTCTCCGTCGACACCACCCTCGCGATACTCCGGCTGGAGCAGCTCTCCGAGGACTACTTCGTCCACCCCGGCTCCACGGACCGGGCCTTGCGGCGCTACCGGGCGTTTCTCGCGCCGCCGGGCCGGCGGCCGCTCTATCCGCAGGACTCGGTGTGCTCGTGCCGGGGCTGTTCGTTCGACGACGTGAGGCATGCGCGCGACGTGCTGGCGGAAGTCCTGCGGCAGCTTCCGCACCGGTCACGCGCCGAGTTGACCCGCCGAGTGGTCGCTCTGGACGCCGTGTATCTCGGGCGAACCCTGCCGGATCCGTTCGCCGAACACCGGCAGTGGCGCTCCGACCTGTGGTGGCGCCGCCGCCTCGCCGGTGGCAGGGAGAGCGGATGAACCCGGGCGACCCGAACTGCGCGACCTCAGTGACCCGCCACCGGGCTGTGCCACGGCTCCGTCGTTCCCGGGCGTGCGCCCGCCCATCCGAGCAGCAGTACCGAGCACACCGCCGCGAGCGCGCACCAGGTGGAGACGAACTCCAGGCGCCACAGGGCCCAGCAGCCAAGAGCCCCGGCACCGACCACGATTCCCAGGACGAACAGGCGTCTGTCGCCGGACAGGAGCAACGAGCCCGTCGTGGCCGACAGGTAGCCCGCGACGAGCAGCGGCGCATGGGAGAGGTGGAAGACGTAGCCGACCGTGTGACCACGGATCTCGGCCGTCGCCGGGCCGACGGCGAGCGCGTGGGCGAGGGCGATGGCAGTCACGGCTCCGGCCGCGAGGGGAAGGATCAGCCGGCGCCTGGCATGCCGCGGGGCGGCGCACATCACGCCCACCGGTACCCACACCGCGAGCAGTGGCAGGGCGATGACGGCCCAGGCGACGGTGGCGGGCCCGCTGCCCCCGCCCTTGTGCCAGACCACCGACTCGACGAGCTGATGGGCCCCGAGCAGCAGCGGCAGCGCGGCGAGCGGAAGGTCCCGGACGCGGTGCGCCCGCGCCACGCACCCCACTCCGACCGCCGTGACACCGGTACCCGCCACGAGGTCGGCCGTCGCACTCCAACACATCACGCCCCCGGGGTCCGTCGCCGTGTGCGTTCGCTCGCGCCACGGTCCACGCTACGTGTTCGGTCGTGCCGGGGTCCGGCTGACCCGGCATCCACGTCGTCCAGGCGGTGTCGCGCAACGCGTCGATGCCTCGCGGGAACAGGGGCCCGCGGTGCGCGGCGGCAGCCGGGGATGATTGGCTGTCCCCGGCCGTCACGCCGCAGCCCGACCGGGCCGATCCGCAGGAGGACTCCGCAGCCATGAGCAGCCCCTACACGTACGAGTACAAGGTCGTCACCTTCCGGGAGTCGCTGATCGGCGACGCGCTGGACAGCGACAAGCTGGAGAAGGTCCTGAACAAGCACGCCGAGGACGGCTGGGCCCTCAAGGCCATCACCTCGGCCGACGTCAAGGGTCGCATAGGCCCCGGAGCCGTCGAGGGCCTGCTGCTGACCTTCGAGCGCCCGCGCCGTTGACGGCCCGGCAGTCGATGGCACGCACCCGGCGTCCGAAGGTGACGGACCGCCGGGTGCGCCTATTTGAGGCCGCTGAGCATGACCCCTCGGACGTAGTACTTCTGCAGCAGCAGGAAGAGGACCAGCACCGGCAGGATGCTCAGCACGAGGCCGGCCATGACGATGGGCATCGTGCGGGTCGGGTC
>NZ_JBHYKH010000796.1:0-2693 GCF_042741275.1 Streptomyces sp. NPDC058964 | reverse complement strand
TTTCTGGGTCGTGGGCCGCTACTGTTGTATAAACGCCACCGCCCCCCTGCCCGTGCGGTCGTACGACCGGCTACTCCTGCTTCTTGCGGCGCGTCCCGAACACGATCTCGTCCCAGCTCGGGACGGCCGCGCGGCGGCCGGGGCGGACGCCGTCGGCCTCCGCCTGGCGGTCGGTGGCGCCGATCAGACGGTCGCGGTGGCTGCCCACGGAGCGGGGCATCAGAACGTCCGCGTAGGCGGAACCGGCCGAGGCCGCCGGGGCGGGAGGTTCCTCCGCCTCCGGCTCGGTGACCGGCTCCTCCGGGGTCTCTACCGGGCGCTCCGGGACGACCATGTCGCCCCGGAAGCTCGGCACCGCCTCCAACAGGCTGGTCAGCGAGTCCCGTTCACCCGTGCTCTCCTCGGCGGGCTCGGACGCCTGCGCCGGCAGACTCGGCCGCTCACGGTCGAGGGCACGGTCCAGCGCGCGGTCACGGGGCAGCCGGGCGATACGGGGCACGAACGGGAAGCTCGGTTCCGGTACGGCGAGGTCGTCGGACTCGCCGATCAGCGAGCGCGCCTCGTCGTCGACGGCCTGGACGAGCCGCCGGGGCGGGTCGTACGTCCAGCTCGCCGAGTGCGGTTCGCCCGCGACCCGGTAGACCAGCAGGACCTCCCAGGTGCCGTCGTCGCGGCGCCACGAGTCCCATTGCACGGTGTCCTTCTCGGCGCCGCGCAGCAGGAGCCGCTCCTGGACGGCCTCGCCCAGCAGCGGACCGGAGTTCTCACCGGGTCTGCGGACCGGGGTCTTGCGGGCCCGCTCCGCCATGAAGGCACGCTCGGCGAGCACCGGTCCCTCGAAGCGCCGCACGCGGTCGACGGGGATGCCGGCGAGCTGGGCCACCTCTTCGGCCGTCGCACCGGCCCGTATCCGCGCCTGAATGTCACGGGGGCGGAGATGGCTCTCGACCTCGATCTCGATCTGGCCGAGGCGGGGCCGGTCGCCGCGCACGGCGGCGCGCAGCCGTTCGTCGATCGGAAGCGTGTACTCCGTTGAGTCGGCAGCCTTCAGCACCAGCCGTGTGCCGTCATTCGAGACGGCCACGACACGCAGTTCGGGCATGGGGACCTCCCGGGTGGTGCCTGCCGACGTCACGTGCGTCGCTGCTTCCGCTAGTCGAGTGTGGCCTGCCCGGGTGCAGCCTGCCACAACCTTGCCGAGTTGCCCGGCGTGTCGGGCACGGGCCCAGGGCCGCCGTTATGGCACGGTTACCTATTCGCAACGCTAAGTGACCAACTCCGTCACCCTGTGCAACTAGCCCCCTCCCGGCGGTCCTGCAGGACCGTGGACACCCTGACGGGAGGCCCGGCCCAAGGCTCGCAACAGTACTCCATTCGGGCCACGTGCGTGGATTGGCACGCCGCCCAACTTCTGGCAAGAAGTGGGACTTGGCCGTCCGCAAGCGGATTCCGCGATCATGAACGTGGCGTTCTTCACGGAATCGCCAGAAGTGGAACCAATGGTTCCGGGGTCAAGTCCCCATTTACGCCCCTATTTACGACCCCAGAACCCTCCGGAGGTAGTCGTTCTGGAACCGCCGGTCCGGATCGAGACGGTCCCTCAGGGCGGTGAACTCGCCGAAGCGCGGGTAGACCTCGGCGAAGTACTCGGCGTCCCTGGTGTGCACCTTGCCCCAGTGCGGCCGGCCCTCGTGCGCGGTGAAGATGCGCTCGGCGGCGGTGAAGTACGCCTGATACGGCGTCCCCTTGAACATATGGACGGCGACGTACGCGCTCTCCCGGGCGGAGGCGGTGGACAGGGTGATGTCGTCCGACGGGGCGGTGCGCACCTCCACCGGGAAGCTGACCCGGAGCGGCGAACGGTCCACCATCGCCCTGAGTTCGCGCAGCGTGTCCGTGAGCGCCTCGCGCGGGACGGCGTACTCCATCTCCACGAACCGTACCCGGCGCGGCGATGTGAAGACCTCGTAGGGGATGTCCGTGTACGTCCGCGCGGACAGCGCCCGGCTGGAGACCTGCGCGATCGTCGGAACCGTCGCGGGCACCGCCCGGCCGAGCCACTGGGCCACCTGGAAGACGCCGTTGGAGAGGAGTTCGTCCTCGAACCAGCCGGCCAGCCGCCCGACCGGCTTCTCCGGGCCCGCGCTGCGGTTGTTGCGCTTGGTGTTGGTGTTCCCGGTGTGCGGGAACCAGTAGAACTCGAAGTGCTCGTTCTCGGCCCAGAGTTCGTCGAACTCGGCGAGCACCCTGTCGAACGGCATCGGCTCCTCGCGGGCCGCGAGCAGGAAGAGCGGCTCCACGGCGAAGGTGATCGCGGTGACGACGCCCAGGGCGCCCAGGCCTATTCGGGCGGCCGCGAAGACGTCCGGGTTCTCCTTCTCGGAACAGGAGAGCACCGAACCGTCGGCCGTGACCAGCTCCAGGCCCTTGATCTGGGCGGAGATCGAGGCGGAGTCGCGGCCGGTGCCGTGGGTGCCGGTGCTGGTCGCCCCGGAGACCGTCTGCTCCATGATGTCGCCCATGTTGGTGAGCGACAGGCCCTCGCGCGCCAGGGCCATGTTCAGCCTCTTGAGCGGGGTGCCGGCCTCGACCGTGACGGTCATGGCCGCCCGGTCGTTGCTGCGGTTGCCGGTCTGGTGCTGAGGGCGGATCAGTACGCCGTCGGTGGCGGCGTTGGACGTGAAGGAGTGCCC
>NZ_JBHYKH010000795.1:0-2697 GCF_042741275.1 Streptomyces sp. NPDC058964 | reverse complement strand
GACCGTCCATACGGTGACCCGGGAGCCGGCGGCTATGCCGGGGGTGACCTTCGCGCGGTCGGTGTGCACGGAGCCGTCCGCGGCGGTCCAGCGGACCGTCGCCCACACCCTGCTGTCGTCGTAGCCGCCGGCCGCGGGCACGGCGTCCACCGAGTCCCTGGTCAGCACCGCGGAGACGGGGTGTACCTCCGCGCGCCGCGCGGCAAGGTTCCCGTCCACCATCACTGCCGCCAGCGCGCCCGCGATGATTCCGCCCACGAGCGCGAGGATCCAGGTGGCGAGCACGATCCAGGCCTCGACGGTGTCGCTGCGTCGCCGGAGCGGGTTGCTCCGCCACCGCCAGCGCCAGCGCCGGAACCACCCGCCGTCGGCTTTCGCACGACGTGCTCTCCTCGTACGACGTGTCCTCGCCATCGGCCGTCGCCTCCTTCCCGCGCTCCGGCCGTCCTCGGAATCTCAGGCCGTCCGGGCTCTTTCGGGCGCCGCAAGGCCGGGGTCGAGGTCCGCGTGGCGGCGCGGTCCGGTGAACGTGGTGCCACGGACGTCACCGGCCCGTGGCAGGACGCCGTCGGGCACGGCGAGCGCACCCCCGGCGTACCGTGTGCCGTGCATGGCGACCTCCAGAGTGGTCAGGTGCCGTCGTACGACATCTTCAGCTTCCGACAGAAGCGCGCCGAGTGCATAGTCCGAACGGCCCCGGCCGGTCCGCCGTCCGGCATCTATGTCGCGTCGGCGGTGCCGTGACCGTCCGTCCGGGCCACCGGTACCCGCCACTCCAGCGTGGTACCTCCATCGTCGGGACTGCGCAACTCGAGACGGCCGCCGAGCTGCTCGGCCCGCTCCTCCATGTTCCGCAACCCACTGCGCCGGCCGCCGGACGGGATCCCCATGCCGTTGTCGGTGACCATCAGGCGCAGCTCGCGTCCGTCGGTCGTGAGGGCCACGTCGGCGCGGGCGGCGCGGGCGTGCCGGGCGACGTTCGTCAGGGCCTCGGAGAGGACCGCGATCGCGTGATCGGCGATGTCCCGCGGCACCTCGGTGTCCACCAGACCCTCCATGCGCACGCTGGGGGCGAATCCCAGCACGGACGCCGCCTCGCCCACCGCCCGTACGACCCGGGCGCGCAGTCCGGTGCCGGCCGTGCCCTCGCGCGCCCGCAGGCCGAAGATGGTGGACCTGATGATCTTGATGGTCTCGTCGAGGTCGTCCACGGCCCGCAGCACCCGCTCGGACGCCTCCGCGTGCTCGATGAAACGCCCCGCGCTCTGCAGTGTCATACCGGTGGCGAACAGCCGCTGGATCGCCAGGTCGTGCAGATCGCGGGCGATCCGGTCGCGGTCCTGGAGCACCGCGATCTGCTCCGCGTCCCGGCGCCGCTCCGCCAGCTCCATGGCGATGGCCGCCTGGGCCGCGAAAACCTGCAGGGGCTCGGTCTCCTTGTCCGAGAACGGCACCGCTCCGGCCTCCCGGACCAGCAGGACCACACCGCGCACACCGCCCTCGCCGGTCCCGATGGGGACCGCCACCGACGGGCCGAGCCCGGCGGATTCCGGCGGCCCGGCCGGGACGCGCGCGTCGTGGGTGACGTCCTCGCTGGTGACGGCCGCGGCGCTGGTGAACGCCTCGCCGATCAGGCTGTCCCCCTCGGACAGCACCAGCCCCCGCAGGGCCTCCGCCTCCTGTCCGAGGGCCAGTTCCACGGTCAGGGCGTCGGTGTCCGCCATGGGCATCGCGACCACGGCCAGGGCGGCGCCGGTGATCTCCATGGCGCGTACGGCGATCAGACCGAGGGCCTCGGTGCGCTCGGCCCCCGACATCAGGCTCTGGGTGATCTCCGCGTTGGCCCGCAGCCAGCGCTCGCGCAGCCGGGACTCCGCGTACAGACGGGCGTTGTCGATCGCGACACCGGCCGCCACGGCCAGCGTCTGGGTGACCGAGACGTCCTCCTCGTCGAACTGCCCGCCGCCCCGCTTCTCGGTCAGGTACAGATTCCCGAAGACCTGGTCGCGCACTCGGATCGGGACGCCGAGGAAGGAGTTCATCGGCGGGTGGTGGGGCGGGAAGCCGTACGACGCCGGGTGCTCCGAGATCTTGGCCAGGCACAGCGGCTCGGGGTCGCGGATCAGCTCGCCCAGGATGCCGTGGCCCTCCGGATACGGCCCGATCCGCGCGATCTCCTCCTCGGTGACGCCGACCGTGTGAAAGGCCGACAGCCGCTTGCCGTCGGGCCCGATCACGCCGAGTGCCGCGTACTCGGCGTCGACGAGTACGGCGGCGGCCTCGACGATGCTGTGCAGGGCCTGCTCCAGGTCGAGCTCCCGCCCGACCGAGAGGACCGCCTCCAGCAGGCTGTGCACCCGGTCGCGGGTACCGCGGGCCGCGTCCAGCCTGGCCTGCAGCTCCTCCAGCAGTTCGTCGAGCCTCAGCTGCGGCAGCCGTACCCGGGCCTCGTCGGGGCTTCCCACCTGCGTTCCTCCCGGTCCCCTCTGCTCACGGACACGGACCGGTCCGGTCATGTGCCACGGTAACGGCCGGCGGCGCAGGACGGTACCGGATCCGGCAGGCCGCCGACACCGCGCCGGTCGCCCCGGGGGGGGGGGGGGGGCCCCCGCCGGGGGGGGGGGGTCGGGGGGGGGGGGGGGGGGCGCCCCCGCGAGGGGGGGCCGGCGCCCCCCCCCCCACCCCGCGGGCGCGGCG
>NZ_JBHYKH010000794.1:0-2704 GCF_042741275.1 Streptomyces sp. NPDC058964 | reverse complement strand
GCCTGGCGCGACGGCGCCGCCGCGGCGGGATGAGCGAGCTTCCGCTGATCGCCGCCGCCGCGCTGTGGGGCGCGGCGGCGGGGACGCTGCTGCCCCGGGCCGCCTACCGCTTCTCCGTGCCCTCCGGGGAGGAGTGGCGCGCGGAGTGCCCGGGCGGGCATCCGCTCCGCGGGTGGGTGGGCCGGGGGCGGTGCCGGGAGTGCGCCGGGTCCTCGTACGGCCCCGCGGCCGCCCTCCTCACGATCGTCACCGCTCTTGTCTGCGCCGCCCTCGCGGCCGCCACCGGCACCCGGCCCGAGCTCGGCGTCTGGCTGCTGCTCGCGCCGCCCGGCGTGCTGCTGGCGGTCGTGGACTTCCGCGTCCAGCGGCTGCCGGACCCGCTGACGCTGCCGCTCGCGGGCGCCGCCCTGGCGCTGCTCGGTCTGGTCGCCCTGCTGCCCGAGCACGCCGGCGACTGGCTCACCGCGCTGTACGGCGCCCTCGCCCTCGGCGGCGGCTACTTCGTGCTGTTCCTCATCAACCCCGGGGGCATGGGCTTCGGCGACGTGAAACTGGCGCTCGGGGCGGGGGCCGCGCTGGGCTGGTACGGCTGGCCGACCGTGGTGCTGGGCACCTTCGCCGGTTTCCTGTTCGGGGCGCTGTACGGCGGTGCCCTGGTCGTCGCGCGGCGCGCGGGCCGCAAGACGGCGATACCGTTCGGGCCGTTCCTCGTCGCCGGAGCCTTCGCGGGGGTCCTGATCGGCGCGTACACGGCCTGAGGTAGGGCCGGTGAAAGCCCTGGCGTAGGCTGGTTCGGTCCGTCCACAACCCTTGACGAAAGGGACGCCCCGGTGACCGAGAAGGCCGACCTCATGTCTTTTGATGTCACAGCCGTCCTCGACCGTGCCGCAGCCGGTGGGCGGATCACCCCGGAAGAGGCGCTCGTCCTCTACCGCGACGCCCCGCTGCACGCCCTCGGCGCCGCCGCCGACGCAGTACGCCGCCGTAATTACGCGGGCGTCGAGCACATCGCGACGTACATCATCGAGCGCAACATCAACTACACGAACGTGTGTGTCACGGCGTGCAAGTTCTGCGCCTTCTACGCCGCCCCCAAGGACACCGCCAAGGGCTGGACCCGCGACCTCGACGACATCCTGCGCCGCTGCGTGGAGACCGTGGAGCTGGGCGGCACACAGATCATGTTCCAGGGCGGGCACCACCCGGACTACGGCGTCGAGTACTACGAGAAGCACTTCGCCGCCATCAAGAAGGAGTTCCCGCAGCTCGTCATCCACAGCCTGGGGGCGAGCGAGGTCGAGCACATGGCCCGGATCTCGAAGGTGTCGGTCGAGGAGGCCATCACCCGGATCCACGAGGCCGGTCTCGACTCCTTCGCGGGCGCCGGTGCCGAACTGCTGCCGGAGCGGCCCCGCAAGGCCATCGCCCCGCTGAAGGAGAGCGGCGAGCGCTGGCTGGAGATCATGGAGACCGCGCACCAGCTGGGCGTGGAGTCGACGTCGACGATGCTCATGGGCACCGGCGAGACCAACGCCGAGCGCATCGAGCACCTGCGGATGATCCGGGACGTGCAGGACCGCACGGGCGGCTTCCGGGCCTTCATCCCGTACACCTACCAGCCCGAGAACAACCATCTGAAGGGCCGTACGCAGGCCACGCTCTTCGAGTACCTGCGGATGATCGCGATCGCCCGGCTCTTCCTCGACAACGTCCGGCACATCCAGGGCTCCTGGCTGACCACGGGCAAGGAGGTCGGCCAGCTGTCCCTGCACTACGGCGCCGACGACCTCGGCTCGATCATGCTGGAGGAGAACGTCGTCTCCTCGGCCGGCGCCAAGCACCGCTCCAACCGCCTGGAGATCATCGACCTGATCCGCAAGGCGGGACGCGTCCCGGCGCAGCGCTCGACGACGTACGAGCACCTCGTCGTCCACGACGACCCGGCGGACGACCCGGTCGACGAGCGGGTGATGTCGCACATCTCGTCGACGGCGATCGAGGGCGGGACGGCCCACCCCGAGCTCAAGCTGCTCGCGTCCAACTAGAGCCAACAGGGGTTCCGTGCTGACACTTCACGTCGCCGAGCAGTCGCCCGAGGCGGCGGTACTGGTCGACGGGGCGTCCGTCGCCGCCGTCGGCCGGTACGAGGAACTGGCCGCCGCCCACCCGCGGGCGAGGATTCGGCGCTGGCCCGGCATCCTGACGCCCGGACTGCTGAACCCGTACGGCCCGGAGCTGCTGGAGGCCACCTACCATCCCGACCCGCGCGAGGCCGATGCCCTCGGCACCGAGCCCATCGGCGGGGAGCGGGCCCGGGAGATCTTCCGCGCCGACCCCGCACGCCTCGGCGCGAGCGCGCGGCGCGGGGTACAGCGGATGCTGGCACACGGCACGGTGGCGGTGGCCGGGGAGCTGCGGTCTCGGGTCGCGGTCGACGCGGTGCGCAGGGCCGGCCTCGCGGTGGGACAGCGACCGGACCGGCTCCCGGGTCCGGCGGCGCTGTCCCCGACCCCGCTGATCCTGCTGCCGGGGCTGGTGCCGGGCGGTCCCGCCCGATTCGCCGTGTTCGACGTCGCGGACCGCGCCGAACTGGTCCGGGGCGGGGGCGGGGCCAGCGTGGCGGCCCGGTGTGGCGGGCGGCAGGGGTTCCCCGGCCGCTGAGCAAGGCCCCATGCCCCGCCCGCGCGCGGAGCACCCCGGCACC
>NZ_JBHYKH010000793.1:0-2709 GCF_042741275.1 Streptomyces sp. NPDC058964 | reverse complement strand
GCTGCGACGCTCCGGCTCCCTGCCCGAGCCACTGACCCCCAGTGCCGCGGCGGGCCGGTCCATCGCCACCGCACGACTGCTGCTCGCACGGGGCGACACGCGGGCCGCGGTGGCGGCGGCCGACCCCGCCGTCTCCGCGGACGTTCCCTCCCCGTGGGCGGAGGGCCACACGGCCCTGATCGCCTCCGCCGCGCACCTGACCGAGGGACGGCCGGACAGCGCCGTGGAGGCGCTGGCCCGGGTGCCCTACGACGACCAGCCGGCCTGTGCCGTGGAAGCGGCGCGCGCCCAGCTCGCGGCGGGGCACCGTGCGGCGGCGCTGGAGCTCCTCGACCACCTGTGCACCAAGGGCCGCGCCGGTCCGGCCGTGACCGTCCGGGCCGCGCTGGCCCGCGCCCAGGCCGCCGACGAGGACGGCGACCGCGCCACCGCCCGCAGGCTCGTCGCCCAGGCACTCCTGGAGGCCCGGCGGGAACGGCTGCGGCGCCCCTTCCTCGAAGCCGGACCGCGGGTACGACGGCTGCTGGGCACAGCACCGCTCCAGGGGCTCGCCGCGGGCTGGCTCACCCCCGAGGAGCCACGGCACGACGGACCCGCCGAGGCCGTGGTGGAACCCGCGCCGTTCGTGGTCGAGGAACTGAGCGGACGCGAGCGCGACGTGCTGCAGCGGCTGGCCCAGATGATGTCCACGGAAGAGATCGCCGCCGACCTCTACGTCTCGGTGAACACCGTGAAGACGCATCTCAAGAGCGTGTACCGGAAGCTCGCGGTGAACCGACGGGGTGACGCGGTGCGCAGGGCGCGCGAACTGGGGCTGCTGTGACCGCCCGGCCGGGGGCGGCCCGCCCCGCCCCGCTCGCCCGTGGCGGGTGAGACGGGAAGGCCGGTTCATCGGCTGCCACGGCCGGCGGCCCGGCACGCGCGGCCGCTGCCCGGTGGACCGGCCTCCTGCCCCGACCAGGCACGGACGGGCGGCCGGGAACGCGCGTACGACCCCGGGACGGCGCGGGCCTCGGACGGCGGCCTGGAGCGGGCGTCCCCGCCGACGGTCGCATCAGTCCCGCCAGGGCTCCCTGATCCCATCGGGTCTGCCGGCCGCCGGTGCGGTCCGTCCGCGGCCCCCGGACGCGGGCGAACCGGCCTCCGCCCTCGCCACGACCCCGTGAGATCCCACGGAGACCCATGATGTCCTCGTCCCAAGAGGCGGCCGCCCCGCCGCCCGGCGCGCGGCCCCGGGCCCGCGCCGACTACACCGGAGGCGTCTACGGATCCATGCTCGCCGCCTCCGTGGTGGCGGGCGCGGGCATCCTGGGCTCGTTCCCGCGCGTCGAGCTCGTCGTGCTGCTCCTGCTCACGGGTGTGGCGTTCTGGATCGCGCACGTGCACGCCGAGCTGTTCGGGGAACGGCTGGCGCACAAGGCCCTGGACCGGCGGACGGTCCTGAGCGTGTGCCGTGAGGAGTGGCCGATCGTCAAGGCCGCGGTGCCGCCGGCCGTCGCCGTGGCCGTCAGCGGGCTGCTGGGCCTCGGCGTGCAGGGCGCCATCTGGCTGTCGCTCGCCGTGGCCGTGGCGGGTCAGGTGGGCTGGTCGGTGGCCGCGGCCCGGCGGGCAGGTGCCTCCTGGCGCCAGTCGGCCGCCACCGCAGCGGTCAATCTGGTGCTCGGCCTGGCGATCATCTCCTTCAAGCTCGTCCTGAAGCACTGAGCACCGGACACTCGAGGTGCCCTGGGCCGAAAGCAGGAGGGTCACCTGGACCGGGTGAGGCCGCGGCCCGTCCCGAAGGCGGACGATCGCAGAGGGGGCGTGTCCCCACTGCGCTCGGACAGCCCGCGGGAGAGCAGCTCATGCGGTACGAGATCCGCGTCGAAGGACATATGTCGGAGACGCTGACGAAGGCCTTCCCGGAGCTGGAGCATGTGGCGATGGCCGGTCAGACGCTGCTGTTCGGCCCGGTCGTCGACGAGGACCAGTTCTACGGGCTGCTGGTGCGCTGCCAGTCGCTCGGGCTGCGCGTGGTGGAGATGCGCCGGCTGCCGGACGGGCGGCCGTGACCGCTACGGTCGCGGCTCTCCCTCCGGTGTCTCCGGTGTCCCGTCGCCCTGCCCGGGCGGCGGCTCCCGCCGTCGGCGCAGCCCCCGTTCGATCGCGCTCGTCAGGATCCGCACGGCGAAGCCCGCGAGGAGAAGACCGCAGCAAATCTGGAGCATCACCATCACACGCCCGGGTTCGGAGACGGCGAAAACGTCGCCGTATCCGACGGTGGCGAACGTGGTCAGCGTGAAGTAGAGGGCATCGGTCCTGGTCAGGGGCTCGTTGAAGGACCCGGGGCTGACGCCGTCCAGCACGTAGTACGAACTGGCGAAGAGCACCAGGAACAGCGCCAGCGTGGTGACGAGGGCCTCGATGGCCTTCAGCCGCGGGTGGGGCGAACGCACGATGGCCCAGACCTCCCACGTGAAGACCACGCCCACAGCCACCACCCCGACCATCAGCAGTACCGAGGTCTCGACCGTGGTGCGCTCGCGCAGTGGAATCAGGTAGTAGACCGTGACGAGTGCGGCGGTGATCAGAAAAGTACGGACCACCACCAGCAGCGCCGCCCGCCGCCGACCCGGCGCCGGGCCGTTCATCCGGTGCATCCGGTGTCTCCGCGTTCCATGGCGACGGACACCTCCTCGTTCGGATCGGCCGGAGCCCGGCGGTATGTGC
>NZ_JBHYKH010000792.1:0-2724 GCF_042741275.1 Streptomyces sp. NPDC058964 | reverse complement strand
CTGTTAGGACCTCTAAAGGACCCGACCCTGGTGGTGCTGGACACCCAGAGTGTCCACGCGGCCGTCGGGGTCCCCGCCTCCACGACCGGACACGACCCGGCCAAGCGGGTGCCGGGCCGCAAGCGCGGAGTGGCCGTGGACGTCCTCGGCCTGGTCATCGCGGTCGTCGTCCTCGCCGCGAACATCCACGACAACACCGCCGGCATCGTCCTGCTGGACCAGGTCGCCGAGCACACCGGCGGCACTGTCCGCAAAGCCCTGGTCGACCAGGGCTTCAAGCACCAGGTTGTCGAGCACGGCGCTGGCCTGGGTATCGATGTCGAGATCGTCGAACGCACCCCCGGGCACCGGGGATTCCTGCCGCAGCCGAAGCGGTGGAGGGTCGAGCAGACCTATGGAATCTTGATACTGCACCGGCGCCTGGTCCGTGACTACGAGTACCGCACCGCCTCGTCCGCCTCCCGCGTCTACTGGGCGATGTCCCACGTCATGATCCGCCGCCTCACCGGCGCAAACATCTCCACCTGGCGTGTAGAGGAGGTGAGCGCATGAACATCCGCCTCCTACTTCAGGCACTGGATCTCCAGGAGGATGCCGCCCGGGCCCTGGCTGACGACCTTCGCGCGCAGATCGACGCCCTGCAGACCCGGCTGCGGGAGGCCGAGACACACCTCGAGCACCTCGCCATCACCCGCAAGACTGTCACCGGCCTCGCCGACCGGCTCCCTCCATCTTTGCCGGAGCTGCCCGAGCACCCGGACTACCCGCGCATCCTCGCTGTCTTCAACGAGGCGACCGGCCCCCTGCGAGCCAAGGACGCCTGCCAGGCCCTCGGCCACGAAGTACTGCCGAAGAACGTCGAAGGCACCCGGGCCAAACTGAAGCGCCTGGTCAACCTCAGCATCCTCACCGAAGCCGACACCGGCAACTTCGCCAGGAAGCAGTAGCCGATGCCGCGGCCAGCGCCCCTGCCCCAAGCAGAGGTACCGATGAAATGAAGTTTCCCGGGGTGACGGAATGCGCGAAGGAGAATTGAGGCTGGTCGCCTGAGGCGATGCGATGTTCCGCCCACCGACCGCCGCCGGCGCCCGGCTTGTGGGAAAACCCCAGGAGGGTGGGAAGATACGGTGTGCCGTACCGCATCGTGACCGTGACCGGCTCGCACCGCACCGGCTTCGGTCTCCAGGTCGAGCCCGCCGTCCCTATCAAGGCGTTGGCCGCCCGTGTCGCTGACACTGACGTGCCCGTGCGAGGCGACACTCTGCTTCTGCTCTTTCCCGAGGGCCGCCACGGGCGGGCGATCCTTGCGGACTTCGCTCTGGAAGCCTGGCGCGACGGAGACACGTACTACTGCCGCAGCAGTCCTGATGACCCCGAGTTCACCCTTGTCATCGGCACCGAGCGCGGACCGGAGGATCTTCCGCCGGGCACGGAGATCTGGTTGGACGACGCGGCTCCCACCGGCGGTGCGCGAAGCGGTGGCTGGAGCCGGATCATCGCGCAATTCGATGAGCTGCCGTGGGTGAGGGCCGATCCTGACGCTGGCCCAGGGTGATGCCGTCACATTGGTCCTCCTCTGAGCCTCCCGAAGATCCGATGACATGCGGTTGCCGGAGTGACGCAATTCGCGGACGAAGGCTAGGCAGGGATTCCCCACACCGATGGCGGGATCCTCACCTCGCAGATGGCTCGTTTCAGAAGGCCACAGCGTTCCGCCGGTTGCCCAAGGATCACCTGGAAACGGACATCACCTCACGAACCACCCTTTAATAACGGCCTCGGACCCCCGATTGGAAGGTAGGACAAACTCAGAAGCAGTCCGCTGGCATGTCGAGGGTGGTGCGGTCGAGGCTTTCCAGCAGCGAGAACTGCGCCTCTGTCCTGGGCAGTTCGTACCGGAAGAAGTACTGACTCGCCCGGCGCTTGCCTTCGTAGAAGGCGCCGCTGCGTCCGTCGGCGGCCAGCATCTGCTCTAGCCACATCCAGGCAACCACGACCTGTCCCACGGCCTCCAGATAGACCGAGGCGTTGGCGAGGGCGGTCTCGGCGTCCCCGGCCTCCCAAAGACGCCGTGTCACGGCGGCGACGCGGGCGACGGAGGCGTCCAGCTGTCGTCCGAAGCCAGCGACTTGCTCGTCGGCGGCCGCCGCGCGGGCGGTCGTCATGGAGACGGTCTCGATGAGCAGTCGGAGTCCCGCGCCGCCGTCCATGACGACTTTTCGGCCCAGCAGGTCGAGGCCGTGGACGCCGTGCGTCCCCTCGTGGATGGGGTTGAGACGGTTGTCCCGGTAGAACTGTTCGACGTTGTACTCGCGGGTGTAGCCGTAGCCGCCGTGGACCTGGATGGCAAGGTTGTTGGCCTCCAGGCACCACTGGGAAGGCCAGCTCTTGGCGATCGGGGTGAGCATGTCCAGCAGAAGCCCGGCCCTGGCCCGCTCGTCGGCCGTCGGGGCGGTGCGCTCGTCGTCCAGCAGCCGCCCGCAGTACAGGATGAGAGCCAGCGCGCCTTCGACGTACGATTTCTGGGCGAGGAGCATGCGCCGGACATCGGGATGCCCGACGATCGGGATCTGGGGGGTGGTGGCATCCTTGGCCATGAGCGGGCGCCCCTGGGGCCGGGTGCGCGCGTAGTCCAAGGCGTGCAGGTAGCCGGTGTAACCAAGCGCCGTGGCACCGAGTCCGACACCGATGCGGGCCTCGTTCATCATGTGGAACATGTAGGAC
>NZ_JBHYKH010000791.1:0-2784 GCF_042741275.1 Streptomyces sp. NPDC058964 | reverse complement strand
ACGTAAGGGAGTTGCTCACGGACGGCTTCCGCCTGCCCTCGTCGGCGGACGCGGCCGAAGGGACGGCGGACGACCACGGCCCGAGTGCCGAGGAGCCGTCGGCCCCGCGCCCGGGCGCTCCGTACCCGGCCGTCCCTGCCGCCGCCCCCGCGTCCCCGACCGTTCCTCGCACGATGGCCACTCCGCACCGGGACGGCGACCTCCGCCGCACGTTCCCGGCCTTCCCGCCCCGTCCGTCCCGGGAGGACGGCGGCTTCGCCGAGACGTGGTGGGGCAACGCCTGGGTGGACGCGCTGGAGCGGGGCGCACTGGATGTGAAACGGCTGGCGCGTGGACGGGGATACGCGGCGCAGGGACACGTGGACGCCATCACCGTGACACCCGGTCTCCTGCTCGCGTACGTACAGGGCAGCCGCCCGCGGCCCTACCGCGTGCAAGTGCGGCTGCGCGCCTTCTGCGAGGCCGACTGGGACCGGTTTCTCGACGCGGCCGCCGACCGGCCCGGCCTACCGCCCCTGGCGCAACCGCCTCACCCACCCCCAGGGCCACGTCCAACTCCGTCTGGGCCGGGACGGGTTGTGGTACGCCTACGAGTCGGAACCGGGGCAGGACGACTGGTGGCCGCGGGGTACGCCGGACCTGGATCCGGTGGGGGCGCTGACGGGGTTGGGGGCACCGGGCGACATCTGAGGCGCGCGGCGCCGGCCCGGGCCCCGGCCGCCGCGCACGCGAGGAGGCCGCATCGAGGATTCGCGCGGCCCGGCCGGTCTCTACCTGTTCCCCGGCCCGTCGTCTCCCGTCCGCTCGCCGTCCGCCGGGCGAGCGGCTCCCCAGTGCATGCGGACCACCGCGTACGTCTCTCCGACTCTGGGTGGCCGCGTCCAGGACCGGGTGGCGAACGTGTGCAGCCGCCCGTTCACGATTGCGTGACGCGGCAGATGGGCACCGAACTCCCCGGCCACCGCTTCCAGCAGCGAACGTTCCGGCTCGGTGCCGTCCTCCAGGTCGCCGAAGAATCGGCTTGAGCGTCACTGCCCACAGTTGCTGACCGTGGTGGGTATCGGCCCGGACACGGCCGTCACGCTGCCGACCACGGTCGGGGACAACCCGGAACGTCTGGCGAGCGAGGCTTCGTTCGCCGGGCTGTGCGGAGTCAGTCCCGTTGAGTGCTCCTCCGGGAGCAGGCAGTACCGTCGCCTCAATCGAGGCGGGGACCGGCAGGCGAACACCGCATCCCCACAGCCCTCGCTATCGGGGCGGTGTGATGGCGGGTGATACGGCGAGGCCCGCCGGAAACCGTTCCGACGGGGACCTCCGCGCGGAGCCGTGAGACGCCGAAGCCGCACCGAAGCGCTCCGGCGCGGCTTCGGCATGAGATCGGTTGCGCTCGCACGAGTGGTTCCCGGGAGTGGTGCGGGAACGCCTGCCCGAGCAGCAGACCCGCCGCAGGCAGGCGCTCCCCGGTGCGAAATACTCTTCCGATGAGTTCACGCACTTCCCCGATCAGCCAGCCGATCACGATACGGAGGGCAGTCGCGCGGGATGCCAAACGGCTCACGCGGCTCGTGCGTGGCTCAGGCGCCTACGAGGGTAAGTACGCAGCCGCAGTGGCGGGCTACCGGGTCGGTCCTGACTACATCGAAGCCCACCGCGCCTTCGTAGCCGTCGGCGCCGACGAGCATGGAGGCCGGATCGTCGGGTTCTACTCGCTCGTCCTCGCTCCACCGGAGCTCGACCTGCTGTTCGTCGCCGACGAAGCGCAAGGACGTGGTATCGGACGGCTGCTGGTTGCGCACATGCAGTCCGAGGCCCGTGCCGCCGGGCTCGACCGTGTCGACGTCGTGTCGCATCTTCCCGCCGAGGACTTCTACCACCGCGTTGGTGCAGTGCGGACCGGGACCGCGCTCGCGAACCCGCCCGCGGTGCCGTGGGACCGTCCCACATTCGAGTTTCGCATTCCTTCGGAATGACGCGGTGTGCCGTTCGCAGGGCACCGGCTTCGCCTGCACGGTGACCGGCATGCAGGAGCCGCTGGACGCCGCGCGCTCCGTGTGTGCCGTCGTCTCTGCCCTGGCGGGGGGATCGCCTGCGCGAGCGGCCTCTCCCGGCGACTCCCTCGCCTCCGGCACTCCCAGGGCGATCGAAATCGCGTACACCTCAGCTCGCTCCACACACGATCGAGGTCGGCCGCGTGGAATACGCAGCTTCACACGACCCTGATCTGCGAGACGAAGTGGCCACAGTCCACCGTCAGCGCTGTAGGGGGTGATGCCGTGCCAGTGCAGCCACCAGCGCAAATGGAAGCGGTCACAGCCCTTGCCCCGTGGAGCTTGGCCGACCGGCGTCGGTGCGGCCCGCGGTGGCGCGGGTCGGCGGGAGGCTCCGGACAGGGGCATCAGAGCCTGACTGCCGTGGGTGCTGGCCAGGTCCGACCCGGCGTTCGGGCCGTCGTGGGCGTCGATGACGGCGATGGTCCTTCCGGAGCCGCTGGTGGAGGCGGCGGAGGTCGGGCCGTAGGCCGACTGCAGGTCGCTGGGGCCGTAGCCGGTGGGGGAGTCCGCGGCGGCGTTCGGCCGGACGGTCTGGGGTGCGATGCCCTTCTTGCCCTGCTTCGTCGCCTGCTCTTCCTGGAAGGCGGTGGTGCCGCTGGTGACGCGCCGGGCGTTGCAGGACGCGTAGCCCTTCTTCGGGGTGCCGGCGCACTGCAGCATCTCCAGGCGGAACCGCCGGGCCGCCCAGCGCTAGGGCGTGGGGGGACGCTGCGGGGAGCGGAGTCCTAGCCGG
>NZ_JBHYKH010000790.1:0-2789 GCF_042741275.1 Streptomyces sp. NPDC058964 | reverse complement strand
GCCCCGACCTCCCGCGCACGGGAGGTGATGAGTTCGACCAGGTCGTGACCGTCCGTGTCCGGGACGGTGCCGACCGAGGCGCACAGCGTCGCGGCGTCGTCCGCCACGCCGTCCGGCAGTTCGCTCAGTGCCAGCAGGTGCACAGTGCACCTCGCGGCCACCCGCGTCAGGGCGTACCTCACCGGAGCTCCGCCCTTGGCATGCACGTACAGCACCTTGCTCACGGAAATCCAACTCCTTTGATGTCGAAGGCACCCACGACCGCCCGTTCGCCTCTTCCAAGCGAACCAGTACCAACTCGCCCCCAAGCGGCCGTACTACGCGAACCACTCAGGCAAATGCCTCACCCGTCCCCACGATTGGCGTCATGTGAAGGCGCCGTGATGCGCTAGCGAACAGACGGTGCGGAGCAGGGGGTGGTGCCTGACTCCCCCGCATGCCCGCGTGCTACGGGTTACGCATGAGGTGTCACCCAAAGTGATGCCGTACAGGATTGAAGGAGTTGGGCTGTGGACGAGGCCAATTACAAGGCACTGCCGACCGAGACAGACGGGGCGCCCGACCGGAACCCCTACGCCGCGCTCGCCGATCTCGCCCCGGCCGCCGCGTTCGTCCGCGATGTCACTGGTCGCTACGTATGGGCCAACCACGCCTACGCACACCTGTACGGCACGACACGCGACGCTGTGATCGGCCGCCATCTTGCCGACCTCGACGAACCCGCCGACGTCGCCCGCTTCCTCACCCTTGACCAGGAGGTCATGACCGGGGGCAGGCCCGTTCGCCACACGCTCACCTACCAGCGCTCCGACGGCTGCTCCGGCCAGGCGGCGGGCTATCGCTTCCCGGTCCTCTGGGGAGCGGCACGCTGCGTGGCGGGTATCTACGTCGACGTCACCGACTACTCCCAGGTACTGGACCAACGACACCGGGCCGAGGCGGACTTACGCACGCTCCGGGACCACAGCGGACTGGCCTGCGTCCGCCTGACCCGGGACGGACGGGTGAGCGAGGCCGGTATCGCGGTCGCCGAAGTCCTGCGGGTGCGCCTCTCCGACCTGATCGGGCTGCCCGCAGACACCCTGCTCGCCGAGACATCCGAACGCGCGACCCTGCACCGAGCCTGGGACGATCTGATCACCGGTCGGCGTAGGAGCGCCCGCGTGTCCGCTGTACTCGTCGACGCGGAGGGCTGGCAGCGGCGGGCCCGCATCCGGCTGAGCGCCGTGTGCGACACGGCGCCCGACATGTCCAAGGTGTCCAGGGTGTCCGGCATATGGGCTGTCGTCACCCACCTCGGCCTGCGCGATCAGGCCCAGCCCTCCCTGACGGCGGCCCAGGTACGGATACTCGCTCTGCTCGCGGCCGGGGGCAGCAACGCGGACGTCGCCGAGGAACTGCACCTCTCACGGCAGACGGTGGACTACCACCTGAGCCGTCTGCGTGATCTCCTCGGAGCCGCGACCCGTCCGGCACTGGTCGCCCGGGCCTATGTCCTCGGCATCCTCTCCGCGCAGGACTGGCCGCCCAGGTCGGCGACGGCGGCACGCCCATCCAGCCTGGTCTGAACGGGGTCCCGCCGGCCCTGGTGCATGCAGACGACCATCCCCGGGCTGGCTGTGACGTTGTTCAGCGGCCCCGGCATGTTGGCTTCCAGCGGCCCCAGTTGGCGAGGGTTCCGTAACTTCCCGACGTCCTGAAGTGGCCCCGGTTGTTGGCTGCGTCGGGACCACTGGGGGCGTCGCGGCACGGTCAGCTCCGCGTTGTCGAGAACGGCATAGCGTCGGCCCATTCCCAGAAGGCGCCCGCTTCGTCGACTTCCCGTTGCAGCAGGGCGAACAGTGGGCTCATGTCGGTGCCGGGAGGGACGTCGATGGCGACGAAGCGCTCCCCGTGCCATTCGCTGAGTAGCCCGGATTCTTTGATCGAGTTCTTAATGAGGTCGATGCTGCGGCCGAGTCGTTCGGCGTCCGCGCTCGGCCTGAGCAGTGTGCGCAGGACGCGGTGTCCGCTCGTCTGGACAACTTCGGCCACGCGAATTTCCGGTGAGAGACGGACCCGGTCTCCGAGAGCGAGGCCGTAGGTCATGAAGGGGATGCAGGCCACCGCGTATGTGCCGTCCTCTTCGGGTAGGAGCCACAGCTGCTCGATCTGCCCGTCAAGGTCGAAGGGGGCCAGATCGGCCTGGGCGATGTAGTTGCTCCCGGCCCGACCGACCGGGTCCTCGTGCACGATGTACTGCATCTCCGCCCCCTGCTGCCTGCTCATCTCGGCGAAGATCGTCCCATGTCCTCGACTCGCGCAGCTGACCGGGTGCTCCACTACTGCCCGCTCTTTTGCTGCACCCTGGCTTTGGAACGAGCCAGGCGGTAGGACTCGGTGCCCTTTTCTGTACTTTCTCTGCTGAACCCCCGCGGTGCTGGAAACTTCACGCCGGCCGTGTCGCGCCACGGCGTCGAAGCCGCCACCCTGAACAGGCGCGAACACGGCTATGTGCGTGCGTCGTTCACCTACCGCGGCGCCAGGGGGCCGGACGCGGTGTAGGTATGGCCTGCCACACTCGCGCGCTTCCCTCTATGACAGTGGAACCGCGAGGCCCGCCGCGTCCCGCCCCGCGGCGATCCCGCCCCCTTCCCTCCCCCGTCGTCGTGTACGGGCCCCGAAGGCCGGGTACTCGGTCGCTCCACGCCCCCCACGAAGAGGCCCGAGGAAGGCTTCATGGATGTCGTCCCGTCGCTCCCACCGGACGCGCCAGCGACCGAAACCGGGCCACCCGGCGAGGGGTTGTT
>NZ_JBHYKH010000789.1:0-2794 GCF_042741275.1 Streptomyces sp. NPDC058964 | reverse complement strand
GTGCAGGCGCACGTTCTCCAGGGTGATGGCGAGGCCGAGACCGCTGCCCGTCGACCGGCTGCGGGCCGCGTCGGCCTTGTAGAACCGGTCGAATATGTGCGGCAGCGCGTCCGGGGGAATGCCTGGACCGCTGTCCGTCACCTCGACGACGAGCAGGTCCGCCTCCTTGGCGCCGGAGGTCAGCACGCGCAGCCGTACCCGGGCGGGCGCGCTTCCGTGCCGTAGCGCGTTGCCCACCAGATTGGCGACGACGATGTCGAAGCGCCGGGGGTCGAGCCGGGCGCGGATCCCCTCGGGCAGGTCGGTGGCGACCTGTTCGGGGTCGTTCCAGTGGCGGCTCGTCAGGGTCTTGCGGATGGTCTGGGCGACGTCGACCTCGTCGGTGTTCAGCTCGGCCGCCCGGGCGTCGAATCGGGACATCTCCATCAAGTCCTCGACGAGTACGGCCAGTTTGCCCGTCTCCGCGCTGATCAGCCGTACGGCGGCCGCGGTGTCGGGGGCGAGCCGGGCCGCGTCCTCGTCGAGGACCTCGGTCACCGCCAGCATCCCGGCGAGCGGAGTGCGCAGTTCGTGGGAGACGTCGGAGGCGAAGCGGCGGGCGCGTGCCTCGGCCTCACGGAGTTCGCCGACGGTCCGCTCCAGTTCGACGGCGGTCTCGTTGAAGGTCCGTGCCAGGTCGGCGAGTTCGTCGCTGCCCTTCACCTGGATCCGGGTGTCGAGTTGGCCGCTGCCCATGCTCCGCGCCGCCTTCCGCAGGTCGCGGACCGGGCGCAGTACGCTGCGCGCCGACAGCAGTGCGGGCACCAGTGCCACGGCGAGGCCCGGGAGGGCTCCGTCGCGCGCCGCGGTGACCATGGCCCGGACATTGGCCTCCTCGTCGGTCAGCGGCATCACGGCGTACAGCACCATCCCGGTGGGGCGTACCGTCTTCCCGGCCCGGAACACGGTCGGGACCGCGATGGTCAGCCACGGCTGGGACCCCTTGACGACCCGCTGGAAGCTGCCGCGGGGACGGGCGAGCGCGGCACGGCGCAGTTCGGGGGTGATCACGGTCGATTCCGGCCTGGTGCCGGAGGAGACCCGGACCGATCCGTACTCGGCGAACACCACCCAGGGGTGTGGCTTGCCCTGCCGGGCGAGCAGGCGCAACTGCTCCTGCAAGGACTTGGGTTCGACGGGCAGCGGTGTGCCCATCTCCTGGACCCGGTCGCGGAAGGAGGAGACCGCCGTGTCCTGGGCCTGCTCGAGGATGGCCGTGCGCGCCTCGCGGTAGACGAGGACCGCGGTGGTTCCGGAGCCGACGGCGGCGACCAGCAGGAACGCGAGCACCAGTCGGGTGCGCAGCCCGATGCGGGCCTTTCGGCGGCTCACCGCGGGCTCACAGCGGTCCGAAGCGGTAGCCGAAGCCCCGCATCGTCTGGATGTAGCGGGGACTGCCCGGCACGTCCTCGATCTTGTTGCGCAGCCGCCGTACACAGGCGTCGACCAGGCGGGCGTCGCCGTGGTAGCTGTGCTCCCATACCTGTTCGAGCAGCTGCTGCCGGCTGAAGACCTGCTCGGGTGCGGCGGTCAGGTAGAGCAGGAGCTTGAGTTCGGAGGGGGCGAGCGGCACGCGTTCGCCCGCCTTGGCGACGTTCAGTCCGGCCCGGTCGATCGCGAGATCGCCGTGGAACTCCACGGGCGAGCGTCCGCCGGGCTCCTCGATCCGCCGCAGTACGGCCCTGATGCGGGCCTCGATCACCTCGGTGCGGGCGGGCTTGACGATGTAGTCGTCGGCCCCGGCCTCCAGCCCGACCACGACGTCGAAGTCGTCGCCGCGGGCGGTGAGCATGATGATCGGGAGCTGGCCGGTCTCGCGTACCTGGCGGCACACCTGGACACCGTTCATCCCGGGCAGCATGAGGTCGAGGAGCAGGATGTCGGGGCGGAAGTCACCGATGGCGGCCAGTCCGGCCTCCCCGGTGTGCGCGGTGCGGACCGCGTGCCCGCGACGGCGCAGACCGAGCTCGATGCCCTCGCGGACAGCGGGGTCGTCTTCGATGAGCAGGACACGTGGCATGCGCGGAGTATTCCTCCCTACGAGTAAGTTGATCAAGCGGATGGACACCTCGGGCCCCTCGGACCGGGGTGTCCGGCGTCCGCGTCACGCCCGGCGGCGCAGTGCGCGGGGCAACGCGCCCAGGGCGGACGTGAGTTCGGCGAGGCGCAGCGGACGGGCCAGCAGCGCGAACGCCGCCGCGATCGCCGCCGAGCCCGCGGTCAGCGCAGCGAGGGGGCCGAGCGGCGCCGCGCATCCGGCCGCGAGGTGTCCGAGCGGGACGGCCGGGAGTGCGGCCAGCAGCAGCCTGGCCAGTGCGCCCGCCGTCGGGGAGCGCCATGGCGCGCGCCGCGGGCCGGGGCCCGGCGGGAGCCTGCGGTCCAGCACGTACGCGGTGACCGCCCAGCCCACGAAGAGCGCCACCGAGTACGCTCCGGCCATGCCGGTCACCGCCCAGCGCGCGGGCAGCAGCGCACAGGCCGTCGCGGAGAGACCCGCGTTGAGCGCGGCGATCACCAGGTTCAGCAGAAACGGTGTGCGGGTGTCGGAGAGTGCGTAGAAGGCGCGGGAGAGGACGTACTGGCCGGAGAAGGCGATCAGCCCCGGCGCGAAGGCCGCCAGCGCCCCCGCCATGACGGCGATGTCGTCCGCGCTCGTCCTGCCGTACTGGAAGGCGAGCGCCATGACCGGCTCGGCCAGCGCGATGATCACGCACTCTGCGGTCACGACGGCGTTGTCGCTGGGGAGCCGCTGGCG
>NZ_JBHYKH010000788.1:0-2798 GCF_042741275.1 Streptomyces sp. NPDC058964 | reverse complement strand
GCGTCCGGCATCCGTCGCCGCGCGAGATCACTCCCGCGCCCGGCCGCCGCGACCGCCGCACCGCCGAGAAGGCCCGCCGCCTCCCCGGCCGGCAGCCGGGCCGCTCGCCCGAATCTCACGGACCGTAACGGACCGCGGACTCGTCGGGGTCGTACGCGTCCCGCTCTGGATCCCGCGGGACGGCAGGCCGCTCCTCCACCATGTCCTGCGGCCGGATCCGCTCCGGCAGAGCACCGAATCCGGCCCGGCGCAGGGTGGCCTCGGCAGCCTCCGGCGGCCGCTCCGTGTACTCCGCGTGCTCCGCGTGCTCCGCGTGCTCCGCGTGCTCCGTGTCCTGCGTGCCCTGCGTGTGCTCCCTCTGCGTCATTGGGTCCTCCCCGTGTCCCGGCTCGTGCCACCGTCACCCGCTGAACGTTCTCACCGCGCCGCCGGTTCCGCCGGCAGGTTGAAGACGTGGTCCGGGGAGACGATCGACGTGATCGCGTCGCCGAGGACGGTGCTGGGCTCCTGACCCTTGTAGTTGATGTCGGTGTTGAGGAGCACCACGAGGGTCGCTCTGGCCGAGGGGAGGTAGATGGTCAGGGACTCGTAGCCGGGCAGGGAACCGTTGTGCCCGATCCAGCCCTGGACGTTGAAGATGCCCAGGCCGTACCCGGCGCCCGGGATGGGGGTCGCGGGCGTGGTGAGCCGCTGCTTCTGGATGGCGGGGCTGATCAGGACGCCTCCGTCGGGCAGCCGGCCCGTGGCCACCGTGGGTGCCCAGACGCGCAGGTCCTGCAGGTTGGAGATCATCGCGCCGGCCGCCCAGCCCCAGGACGGGTTCCAGTCGGCCGAGTCCTCCACCTTGCCGGTCGCCGTCTGGTCGGTGTAGCCCTGCGAGTGCGGCCGGGGGAACTCGTTGCCCACCGGGAACAGCGTGTGGCCGAGGCCGACCGGGCCGAGGACGTCGGTCCTGATGTAGTCCGCGAGCGGCCTGCCGCTGACCTTCTCGACGACCAGGCCGAGCAGGATCAGGTTGGTGTTGGAGTAGTCGAACTTCTCGCCCGGCGGGAAGAGCACCGGGTGCTTGAAGGAGTAGCCGAGCAGCTGCTGCGGGGTGAAGGGCCGCTGCGGATCGGACGTCAGTACCTTGAAGAAGGCGTCGTCCTCCGAGTAGTTGAAGAGCCCGCTGCGCATCCCGGCCAGCTGGCGCAGGGTTATCCTGTCGCCGTTCGGCACGCCGCTGACGTACTTGTCGATCGTGTCGTCCAGGCCCGCCTTGCCCTGGTCGACCAGTTCGAGCAGCGCCGTCACCGTGAAGGTCTTGGTCTCGCTGCCGATCCGCAGGTACAGGTCCGGGGACATCTGCCGGCCGGTGCTCTTGTCGGCGACGCCGAAGGACCGCACGTACTGTCCCTTGTCGGGTGTCCACAGGCCGACGGTCACTCCCGGGATGCCCGCCTCGCGCATGACCCGCCGCACGGTCCCGTCGAGCTGCCTCTTCACGGCCGGCGTCAGTTCGCGGACCTCGTTCCCGGACGCCGAGGGTGTGGGAGGTCCCGCGCCCACGGCGCCGACCGGATCCGGCAGGGCCGTGGCCGCCCCGCCCGCGGCCGGTACCACGAGCATGCCCATGGCCGTGACGGCGACGGCCCCCCTGCGCAGTCGGGTCGAGGCGTGTGACATGGGCTCAACTCCCACGTGAGGACACATGAGACGGACCCGCGAACGTCGTGGAAGGCGGCGGGCCCCGGGGCCGGGCGACGTGTCCAGGCGCGGGTCGTGCCATGAGGCGGAGGCCGGGCGGCGTCGTGTCACCAGCATAGGAGCGCCCGCCTGCCGTCGCCTGTCGGAGGCGGTGGCACGCGGGCGCCCCCGGGATCCGGCTCGTCGGCCGTACGCCCCCTCAGGCCCCGCACGACCGCAGGAACCGGCGGGTGCGCACCGCGATCGGCAGCGGCCTGTCCGGCTCGCACGGGTACATGTCCTGCTCGACGATGGCGAACAGATCTACGCCGAGCTTCTGGGCCGCTTCCAGCACGGGCCCCAGCTCCGGTACTCCGTTGGGCGGTTCGCACATCACACCGCGCCGGACGGCCGGTCCGAAGGGCACCTCGTTCGCGACGACGTCGGCCAGGACCCCCGGGTCGACCTGCTTGAGGTGCAGATAGCCGATGCGTTCGCCGTACGTCTCGATCAGCTTGACGCTGTCGCCGCCGCAGTACGCGTAATGACCGGTGTCCAGGCAGAGGTTGACCAGTTCGCTGTCGGTCGAGTCGAGGAAGCGCTCGACATGCGCCTCGGTGTCGATGTGCGTGTCGGCGTGCGGGTGGACCACGATGTCGAGGCCGTACGTCTCCTTCACCTCGTGGCCGAGCCGTTCCATGCCCTTGGTGAGGTGCGCCCACTGTTCGGCGGTCAGCTCCGGCGGCTCCAGGATCTCGGCGGTCTTGTCGTCGCGCCAGAAGGAGGGGATCACCACCAGGTGCTTGGCGCCCATCGCCCGGGTGAGGGCGGCGACGCGGCTGACCTGCTCCCAGGTGCTCTCCCACTCGGACGGGCCGCGGTGCAGGCCGCAGAAGATGGTGCCGGCGGAGACCTTGAGGCCGCGCCGGGTCACCTCGTCGGTGAGGCGGGCGGGATCGGTGGGCAGGTAGCCGTAGGGGCCGAGCTCGATCCACTCGTAACCGGCGTCGGTGACCTCGTCCAGGAAGCGTTCCCAGGGGACCTGCCGCGGGTCGTCGGGGAACCAGACGCCCCCGGCGGTCGCGTATACACCACTGACGCTGCCGCCGCCACAGCCAGTGTTTTTCTCTGGG
>NZ_JBHYKH010000787.1:0-2807 GCF_042741275.1 Streptomyces sp. NPDC058964 | reverse complement strand
GGTGGAGACGACCACGCCGAGCACGGTCGCCACCGTGGAGGCGGCACCGCCCAGGCCGATCGCCGTCAGCGGGCCGCGCAGCAGCACGGCGACCGACGGCTCGGCCAGCATGCCGATGACCAGGGAGGTCACGGTGATGCCGAGCTGGGCGCCGGAGAGCTGGAGGGTCAGGGACCGTACGGCCTTCAGGGCACCGTCGGCTCCGCGCTCACCGGACTCGGCTGCACGCTCCAGGTCGGAGCGCTCGACGGTGGTGAGGGAGAACTCGGCGGCCACGAATCCACCGCACGCGAGCGCGAGCAGCACTGCCAGGAGAAGCAGGAGCACTTCGGTCATCGGGTCACCTCCGTCCCATGATCGGACAGGGCACAGAGGAACGCGCGATGTCGTCGACCGGAAGGCTCGCCCATGGGCGGACGCTCACACCTTTCATTGGAGAACCGAGCACGCCCTCCCATGGTAAAGGATGAGTAAAAAAGCTCAGTCGGTGAGGGGCTTCACCCAGCGTTGCCACTGCTCCTGCGGCGTGTACCCGGCCGCCTGCCAGGCATGCTGCGCGGTCGTGTTGCGGACCAGCACCATCGCGTCCCCGCGCCGCCCGCCGAGGCGCACGAACCGCTCCTCGGCGGCGGCCAGCAGCGCCGAGCCGATGCCCTGGCGCCGCCGTTCCGGATGCACCGCCAGCCGGTACAGATGGCACCGCCAGCCGTCGAAGCCCGCGATCACCGTGCCGACGAGCACCCCTGTCAGCTCCGCCAGGATCAGCGCCTCGGGGTCGCGGGCGAGCAGCCGCTCCACGCCGTCCCGGTCGTCGCTGATGCTCGTGCCCTCGACGGCCGACTTCCAGAAGGCCAGGACGGTGTCGAGGTCGTCGGGTCCGGCGGCCCGTACGCGCAGATCGGTCATGCCGGGGATCACATCACGGGCCGCGGCGGCCGACACGGAATTCCGGCATGCGGACGGCTGCCCGCCCCGCGCCTTCCGGTCGGTGGCGTTGAGCTCGACCGCGGACCCGGGGTCGTCGGTGACGGCCGCCGGCCGGAGGAGCGGATCCGGCTCGGCGGGCTCCTCGCGCCCTGCGGCGAGTCACCGGTGCCGGCGGACCCGGTCCCGCACCGTGCGCCGGAGATGGTGCACGCGCTCGCCCGGCGAACCGTGGGGCGGACCGGTGCCGAGCCCCTGTCCGAGTGGTCTCCGGTCAGCACGTCGTCGTCGCCGCCTCGGTTGCCAGGGTGGCCGCGACCGGAGCCGGGAGCGGCGCGGGCATGCCGAGGCGGTCGGGGACGGGGATCACGTCGTACCCGAACTCCTCGGCGCACCGGCACTCGGCGCACCGGCACTCGGCGCGCCGCTCCGCGGCGGGCGCGGAACCCGCCTCGACGGCAGGCGACCCGAGTATCCGCCGCGATTCCGTCACTCGTGCGCGATGGCCGCCAGCACGTTCATCCGGGAGGCACGCAGCGCCGGCAGCAGTGCCGCCACGATGCCCACCACGGCCGAGCCGATCACGACCGCGACGATCGTTCCCCAGGGGATCGCGAGCGCCGTCATGCCCTGCAGCGCCAGCACCTGCTGCGTGCACACGCCCCACACCAGTCCCAGCGCCAGCCCCAGCACCGCGCCGAACACCGCGATGACGACCGACTCCAGCCGGATCATCCGGCGCAGCTGCCGCCGGGCGAGTCCGATCGCGCGCAGCAACCCGATCTCCCGGGTGCGTTCGACGACCGACAGGGCGAGGGTGTTGACGACGCCGAGCACCGCGATGACGATCGCGAGCCCGAGCAGTGCGTACACGAGGTAGAGCAGCACCGAGATCTGGTCATGGACCAGCTTCTTGTAGTCGGCCTGGTCGCGCACCTGGACCTGCGGATACGCGGCGAGCGTCTTCTCCAGACGCGAGCGCAGCTGGTCGGCGGTGGTGCCCGCGGCCTTGTTGACGTAGAGCGAGGAGTCCTGGCCGCCGGGCACGTACTTCTCGACCGTGCCGATGCCGAAGAACAGCCCGCCCTGCATCCCGAACCCGCCGGAGCCCGCCTGGTCGGTGAGGGCACCCACCTTCATCTCGGCCGTCCGGCCGCCCTGGAACTCGACCGGGATCGTGCTCCCGAGGCGCACCTTGTGGTCCTTGGCGAAGTCGACGTCCATGCCGAGACTGCCGTCCGCCAGCGCCGCCGCGGTGTCACCGCTCGCGTAGGTGACATGGGCGACGTCGTCGACCTGGGAGTCATATCCGGCGGCGGTCGTCTCTATCCGCTTGCCGTCGGGCAGCCGTACCGCCAGCGGCGCGAACCGCTGCCGTACGACCAGGCCCACGCCGTCCGTGCCGCGCACCTTGTCCGTGATCTCCTGCGTGAAGGGCAGGAAGTTGCTGTTCTGCACGACGAAGTCGGCGCCCAGGGTCTTGTCGATCTGCTGGTCGAACGACTTGGACATGGAGGCGCTCGCCACCGACATGCCGCCGACCAGGGCCAGGCCCACCATGAGGGCGGCCGCGGTGGCGCCGGTGCGGCGGGGGTTGCGCAGCGCGTTGCGCTGGCTCATCCGGCCGATGGAGCCGAACAGCGCAGGGAAGGCTCCGCCGAGGACACGGATCACCGGCCGGACGAGCAGCGGTCCGGCGATCACCGTCGCGATGAGCGTCAGGATGACACCGAGGCCCAGCAGTGACGCCGCGGAGGCCGTCTTCGTCGCGGCCGCGCAGCCGGCGAGCGCGGCCACACCGGCCGCCCCGACGACGGATCCGACGATCGCCCGGGTCTTCAGCGGCCGCCCCACACCGGCGATGTGGGCGGGGCCGGGCGCCC
>NZ_JBHYKH010000786.1:0-2808 GCF_042741275.1 Streptomyces sp. NPDC058964 | reverse complement strand
CCGCGGTGATCCTTACCTTTTCGTGTGCGATCCCGCGCTGGCGCGCGAACTGGGCACCACCCCCGGGTGCGCCATGAACGCGCGCCGTGCGACGTCCCCCGTCGTGCTCATGAACGCATCGTGAGCGATGCTGGTCCCGCCGTGCAACAGAGTTTCCCGGCCTCGGGAATCACGCAGGAAACGGAGATTACGGATCCCTGACGCGCCGATGTGCACTCTTGTGCGAAGCGGCGCGAGGGTCTTGGGTGGGACGAGTGCTGCCGAGCCGGCCGTTCGAAACACCGGAGCGGTGGCATCACGGAATCTCTGAGAGGATCCCGATATGCCCGATTCGGTAAGTGACTGTACTGACTGTACAGAGCCCCGAACCGCCCTCACCGAAGCCGAGGTGGAGGCCTTGGTCCGGGGCATCTGCTTCAAGACCGGACCACCCCGTTCCCTCGGGGTAGAAGTGGAATGGCTGATCCACGAGCTGCGCGCGCCGCAGCTCCCCGTGACACCCGAACGGCTCGAAGCGGCCTACGCCGCACTGCGTGCCGTCCCCCTCAGGTCGGCGCTCACCGTCGAGCCCGGCGGCCAGCTGGAGCTGAGTTCGCCGCCCGCCGCCTCGCTGATGGAGTGCATCGGCACCGTCTCCGCCGACCTGGACGCCGTACGCGCCGTCCTGGCCGAGGACGGTCTCGCCCTCGTCGGCATCGGCCACGAACCCTGGAGCTCGCCCCGCCGGTTCCTGCGCCAGCCGCGCTACGACGCGATGGAGACCTGCCTGGACCGCACGGGCACGGCGGGCCGTCACATGATGTGCGCCTCGGCCTCCGTCCAGGTGTGCGTCGACGCCGGGTACGAGGAGCCCGGCCCGCTGGGCCACGGCCGCCGCTGGTGGCTGGCACACCAGCTGGGCCCGGTCCTGGTGGCCGCGTTCGCCAACTCCCCGCTCGTCGAACGCCGGCCCACGGGCTGGCTGTCCACCCGGCAGCTGCTGTGGATGGAGATCGGCGCCGGCCGGGCGGGTGCGCCCCGGCTGGACGGGGAGCCGCGCGCCGCGTGGGCCCGCCACGTCCTGGACGCCCCGGTGATGTGCGTACGGCAGGACGGCGGCCCGTGGCATGTGCCCGAGGGCCTCACCTTCCGGGAGTGGACCCGGTCGGGGACGCCCCGGCCGCCGACCCGGGAGGACCTCGACTACCACGTCACGACGCTGTTCCCGCCGGTCAGACCACGCGGCCACCTGGAACTGCGCATGATCGACGCACAGCCGGGCGAGGACGGGTGGATCGTGCCGCTCGCGGTGACGGCCGCGCTCTTCGACGACCCGGAGGCGGCCGAGACCGCGTACCGGACCGTGAAGCCGCTGGCCGAGCGCGGCCTGTCGCGGCCGGCTCCGAACAACCCGCTGTGGCTCGACGCGGCCCGCAGCGGGCTCGCCGACCCCGAGCTGCGCGAGGCCGCCGACGCCTGTTTCGCGGCGGCCCTGGAGGCCCTGCCCCGCCTCGGCGCGACCCCCGGCGTCACGGAGGCCGTCGCCGCGTACCACGACCGCTATGTCGCCCGGGGCCGCTGCCCCGCGGACGACCTGCTGGACCCCCTGCGCGGCACGGACCCCGCCCGGTCCCGGCCGCGCCCGAACGAGGTCACCCCCACCAGCCACGGGAAGGACATCCGCACATGACCGCCCCCGAGACGGAGACCGATACCGAGGAGCTGCGCGGGCGCGCGCTGGCCTCGCTCACCACGGCCCGTGACCGCACCACGCTGCTCACCTCCTGCGTCGACGAACCGGACCTCGTCGCGCAGCACTCGCCGCTGATGTCCCCGCTGGTGTGGGACCTCGCCCACATCGGCAACCAGGAGGAGCTGTGGCTGCTGCGGGCGGTCGGCGGCCGGGAGGCGATGCGGCCCGAGATCGACAGCCTCTACGACGCCTTCGAGCACCCGCGCGCCGAGCGGCCCTCCCTGCCGCTGCTGCCGCCCGCCGAGGCACGCAGGTACGCGGCCGAGGTGCGCGGCCGGGCCATGGACCTGCTGGAGAGCACGGCGTTCCACGGCACCCGGCTGACCGAGGCGGGCTTCGCCTTCGGGATGATCGCGCAGCACGAACAGCAGCACGACGAGACGATGCTGATCACCCATCAGCTCCGCACGGGCGCACCGGCCTTGACCGCCCCGGACCCGGCACCGGCACCGCCGTTCACCGGGCCCGTCGAAGTCCTCGTGCCCGGCGGTCCGTTCACCATGGGCACCTCCACCGAGCCGTGGGCGCTGGACAACGAACGCCCGGCGCACCGGCAAGAGGTCGCGCCCTTCCACATCGACACCGCCCCCGTGACGAACGCCGCCTACCAGGCGTTCATCGAGGACGGCGGCTATGACGACGAGCGCTGGTGGGCGCCGGAGGGCTGGGAGCACATACGCAGGCACACGATCACGGCGCCGCTGTTCTGGCGCCGCGACGGCGGGCAGTGGCTCAGACGCCGCTTCGGCGTCACCGAGGTCGTACCGCCCGACGAGCCGGTGCTGCACGTGAGCTGGTACGAGGCGGATGCCTACGCCCGCTGGGCCGGACGCCGGCTGCCCACCGAGGCGGAGTGGGAGAAGGCGGCCCGGCACGACCCCGTCCAGGACCGCTCGACGCGCTACCCGTGGGGCGACGCCGATCCGGGGCCGGAGCACGCCAACCTCGGCCAGCGGCATCTGCGGCCGGCCCCGGCCGGCAGCTATCCGGCCGGTGAGTCGCCGCTCGGCGTGCGGCAGGTGGTCGGTGACGGGGGGGCGTGTGCGGGGAGCGACAGACAGACCGATACCGGGGTC
>NZ_JBHYKH010000785.1:0-2813 GCF_042741275.1 Streptomyces sp. NPDC058964 | reverse complement strand
CGCGGCAGGATGCTTCGACGGTCTCGGACAGGCCAACTACGCGGCTGCCAACGCCTACCTGGACTCCCTCGCCGCGCAGCGAAAGGCCCAGGGCCTGCCGGGTGTCTCGTTGGCCTGGGGCCTCTGGTCACCCGAGGTCGGCGGCATGGGCGCCGGACTCACCGGTACCGAACTCGAGCGCATGGCGCGTGCTGGGGTCGAGGCGATCGGAGCGGCGGAGGGGACGGAGCTCTTCGACGCGGCGCTGGCGGCGGGTGAGGGCCGGGCCCACCTCGTGCCCATCAAACTCAACCTCGATGCCTGGGACACGGAGGCCGCCCCCGCGCTTCTCCGGGACCTCGTACGGCCCCGTGCGCGTCGTGCCGTACGCGCGTCCGTCGCGGCGGGCGCGAGCCGTCCCGCGGCGAACTCCCTCCAGGACCGCCTGGCGGCCCTGCCCGACACCGCGGCCCGCCGTGATCTGCTGCTCGACCTGACCCGCAAGCGCGTGGCGGCCGTGCTCGGCTTCGCCGGGATGCACGACGTCTCCGCCGACGCCGCCTTCACCGAACTGGGCTTCGACTCGCTCACTGGAGTCGAGTTCCGCAACGCGCTCGGTGCGGACACCGGGCTCAGGCTGCCCGCGACGCTGGTCTTCGACTACCCGAGCCCCGCCGCCGTGGCCGAGTACCTGCTGGCCGAACTGATCGGAACCGAACCCGACTCGACGACCGGGCATGACGCGGCCACCGCCGTGACCGCCGCCTCGAACGAGTCGATCGCGATCGTCGGCATGGCCTGTCGCTACCCCGGTGGCGTCAACTCACCCGAGGAACTGTGGGAGTTGCTGGCCACCGGTGGCGACGCCATCAGCCCTTTGCCCACCGACCGTGGCTGGGACGTCGCGAGCCTCTACGACCCGGACCCCGAAGCCGTCGGCAAGACCTACTCACGGCATGGCGGATTCCTCACCCAGGCCGCCGAGTTCGATCCCGCGTTCTTCGGCATCAGCCCTCGTGAGGCGCTCGCCACCGACCCGCAGCACAGGTTGCTGCTGGAGACGTCGTGGGAGGCGTTCGAGCGTGCGGGCATCGACCCGGCAACCGTGCGCGGCACCGCGACCGGCGTCTTCGCGGGCGTGATGTACAACGACTACGGCATCCGCCTCAACGGTTACCCGGCCGACCTGGAGGGCTACCTCGGCACCGGAAGCTCCGGCAGCGTCGCCTCGGGCCGTGTCGCCTATGTCCTCGGGCTCGAGGGACCCGCCGTCACCGTGGACACCGCCTGCTCCTCCTCCCTGGTCACCGTCCACATGGCCGCGCAGGCGCTGCGCAGCGGCGAGTGCTCGCTGGCCCTGGCCGGCGGCGTCACCGTGATGGCGACGCCCGAGACGTTCGTCGGCTTCAGCCGGCAGCGGGGTCTGGCGGCGGACGGGCGGTGCAAGCCGTTCGCGGAGGCGGCGGACGGCACGGGCTGGGGCGAGGGTGTGGGCATGCTCGTCCTGGAGAAGCTCTCCGACGCCCGCCGCAACGGCCACCGCGTCCTCGCGCTCGTACGGGGCTCGGCGGTCAACCAGGACGGCGCGAGCAACGGCCTCACCGCCCCCAACGGCCCTTCCCAGCAGCGGGTCATCAAGCAGGCCCTGGCGTCCGCCCGCCTGACTCCGCAGCAGGTCGACGTGGTGGAGGCGCACGGGACGGGGACGCGGTTGGGTGACCCGATCGAGGCGCAGGCGCTGCTGGCCACCTACGGTCAGGACCGCCAGGAGCCCCTTCGGCTGGGGTCGGTCAAGTCCAACCTGGGCCACACGCAGGCCGCCGCGGGCGTGGCCGGGATCATCAAGATGGTCCTCGCCCTGCACAACGAGGAGCTGCCCCGCACGCTGCACGTGGACGCGCCGTCCTCGCACGTCGACTGGTCGGCGGGTGCGGTGGAACTGCTGACCGAGGCCCGGCCGTGGACGGCCGGGGAGCGGGTGCGGCGGGCCGGTGTCTCCTCCTTCGGGATCAGCGGCACCAACGCCCACGTGATCATCGAAGAGGCTCCCGCAGAGCCCGCCGGTGAACCCGACTCCTCCAACCGCAGGCTGCCGGTACTCCCGTGGATCGTCTCCGGCAGGACGGCCGAGGCCGTGCGCGCCCAGGCGGCCCGGCTCCTCGACTTCGCCACCGCGCACCCGGAACTGGACTCCACGAACATCGCCCAGTCCCTGACAGCCCGACGCGCATCGTTCACCTACCGCGCCGGTGCCGTGGCGGGGGACCGCGAGGGACTGCTGGCCGGGCTGGCGGCCATCGCCGCTGGGCACGTGACCCACACGGGCGCCACAGGCTCGCTGGCGTTCCTGTTCACGGGGCAGGGCAGTCAGCGGGCGGGGATGGGCCGGGAGCTGTACGAGGCGTTCCCGGTGTTCGCGACCGCGCTGGACGAGGTGTGTGCGGCTCTGGATGCTCATCTCGAACGGCCCCTGAAGGAAGTCATGTTCGGGGGTGAGGGGCTGAACGAGACGGGTTACACGCAGCCTGCTCTGTTCGCCCTCGAGGTCGCCCTGTTCCGGCTGCTTGAGGCCTGGGGTGTACGCCCCGGCGTGCTCACCGGGCACTCCATCGGTGAGCTGGCGGCGGCGCATGTGGCGGGGCTGTGGTCGCTGGAGGACGCGGCGCTGATCGTGTCGGCGCGCGGCCGTCTGATGCAGCGGCTTCCGGCGGGTGGTGCGATGGCGGCCGTGCAGGCCACCGAGGACGAGGTCCTGCCCGTGCTGCCGGAAAGTACAGGTATCGCCGCTGTCAACGGGCCCACCGCCGTGGTGGTCTCCGGCCCCGGGGCGGGTG
>NZ_JBHYKH010000784.1:0-2823 GCF_042741275.1 Streptomyces sp. NPDC058964 | reverse complement strand
GGGTGTGTCCGGCCGGCTCCCGGCCCGGTGGCGTGCCGCGGGGGGGGGGGGGGGGCGGCGCGGACACCGACCGCAGCCTGAGCAGGGGGGGGGGGAGTGGAGCGGGGGGGGCGGGCGGCGCGCGGGGGGCGGGCGCGCTGAACCCGACCGCCTCCCCCCCCCCCCCCCCCGGTCCCATGACGCGCAACTCATCGAGCTTTCCAAGGCTTTCCAAGGCTTTCCAGGGAGAAAACGGGATGGCACTGACCGCGAGGATCCGCACCCGGGACGGATGGGCCGTGTCGCACGCGGTCGTCACGGTGACCGACATGACGGGCTCACAGGTGCTGCGCGCCGAGGCCGACCCGGAGGGAGCCGTACGGGACACGACCGCCCTGGCCCCGGGGGCGTACACGGTGATCGTCACGGCCGTCGGGTACGCGCCCGCCGCCGCCAGCGCGATCGTCACCGCGAGCGGACGGGCCGAGGTCGGCACCGTGACGCTGGCCCGGCAGGGCGGCACCGAACTGCCCCCGCCCGGCCCCTGGACCATCGATCCGGCGCACTCCTCGGTGGCCGCCGTCGCCCAGCACCTGGGGATCTCCAGCGTGCGCGGCCGGTTCACGGAGTTCGCGGGCACGGTCGCGATCGCACCCGACGACGTCACCGGGTCCCGTGTCGAGGCGGTCATCAGCGCGGCCTCCATCGACACCGGCAACGACATGCGCGACACCCACCTGCGCTCAGCGGACTTCCTGGACGTCGAGCGGCACCCCGAGATCACCTACCGCTCGACGGGCGTGGCCGCGGCCGGTGCCGACCGCTGGACCGTACGGGGCGAGCTGTCGATGCACGGTGTCGTACGCCCCGTCGACCTGGACCTGGCCTACCTCGGCACCGGCTCCGACCCGTGGGGCGGCACCCGTGCGGCCTTCCGCGCGACGACGCAGCTGCGGCGCGAGGACTTCGCCATGAACTACAACCAGGTCGTCCAGGCCGGCATCGCCGCCATCGGTACGACGCTGAAGGTGGAACTGGACATCCAGGCGGTCCGGGGAGAGTCGCTGCCACCGGCCTAGGCACCGCCACGAACGTAGGCACAGCAGGGTCAGCCAGACCCGGGTCCGCTGCCCCTACGCTGCCTCCATGGCACCGAACATCGCGACCAACACCACCGTCGGCCCGGACGAGTTGCTGGACTTCGTACGGCCCCGCCACCGCGCCATCCTGCTCACCCGGCGGTCCGACGGCGGCCCCCAGGGGTCCCCGCTGACCTGCGGGGTCGACGACTCGGGACGCATCGTGGCCTCCACCTACCCGGAGCGCGCCAAGACCAGGAACGCCAAGCGGGACCCGCGGGTCAGCCTGATCGTGCTCAGCGACGACTGGAACGGCCCGTGGGTCCAGGTCGACGGAACGGCGGAGGTCATCGACTCCCCCGACTCCGTGGAACCGCTCGTCGAGTACTACCGCAACATCGCCGGTGAACACCCGGACTGGGACGAATACCGGAAGGCGATGCTCAAGCAGGGCAAGTCGATCATCCGGGTCACCCCGCAACGCTGGGGCCCGATCGCCACCGGCGGCTTCCCGGCGCGGCTGGTCGGCGGCGAATAGCGGGCCCGGCCGGGTCAGCCGCGGTCGACCATCGCTTCGATCCCGGCCACCAGCAGGTCCAGGGCGAAGGTGAAGTCCCGGTCGAGCATCTCCTCGACCGTGTCGCCGCCGCGGGCCGCCATGATGTCCTCGGACTCCCTGACGACGTCGGCGGTCTGCGGGGCCTCGGACACCGCGCTCATGACGGTGCGGAAGTACTCGTCCGCGGTCATGCCGGCGGCCGCGACCCGGTCGGCGAAGTGGCCCTGGATCGTGCCGTAGCCGTAGACGAACTGGAAGACGGCGGAGATGGCGCCCGTGACGCCGTGCGCGGGCAGCCCCGAGCGGCGGACGACCCGCTGCACACGCCGCGAGAAGGCCAGCGAGTTGGGCCCGATGTTGAGGTACCGCCCGGCGAGCGGCGACAGCCACGGATGGCGGACGAGCAGCACGCGGTATTCGGTGGCCAGGGTGCGCAGCTGGTCGCGCCAGTCCTCGCCCGCGGCCTCCGGGTCGGGCAGCCGCAATTCGCCGAAGACGCGGTCCAGGGCGAGTTCCAGCAGGTCGTCCTTGGTGTCGACGTACCAGTACAGGGACATCGCGGTGACGTTCAGCTCCGCGGCCAGCCGCCGCATGGAGAACTTCGCCAGTCCCTCGGCGTCCAGCAGCCGCACGGTCACGTCGGTGATCCGCTCACGGTCGAGACCCGAGGGCTGCCCCGCGCGCCCGCCCCGGCGGGCCTTGCCCTCCAGCCAGACGCTGGACCGCGCCGACCGTTCGGCTGCCTTGCCCATCGGCGCACCTTCCTCGCAGAACTCCGGCCACTCATCAAGATGCCACGGCTGCGGCCCCGCGGGGGCGCGGGGCCGTACCGGTACCCGCCTCCGCCGCGCAGGCGCGATCAGCCGCGGACGATCCGCACCCGCACCCCTTGACTACCCGCCGAGCCGTCAGGCGACCGCACTCTCCGCGCCACTCTTCTCCGCCCTGCGCAGCAGCCCGAGCAGCGTCCCGGCACAACCGCCGGAGTCCAGCCCTGCGATCGACACGAGACCCGCCGCCATCAGCACGATGCCCAGCAGGATCGACACCGGCGTAGCCCATACGGCGTACAACAGAGTTTGCGGGGGCACGGAGAGGGGGGGGGGGGGTGGGGACCCCCCCCCACCAGAACACCCCCCCAAAAAAGCAGGGGGTGAGACAAAAGGGAGATAAAGTGGGAGATAAACAACACAAAAACGATTAATT
>NZ_JBHYKH010000783.1:0-2860 GCF_042741275.1 Streptomyces sp. NPDC058964 | reverse complement strand
ACACTCGTGGGGCTCCGCCCGCGGCTCCCTCGAGGGCGCCGCGGCGGTGGGAGCCCAGCGTCCTGCCGTCGCGCATGTCGCGGCAGGCCTCGGCCGCGTCCCGCCACCAGGTGCCGGTGCCGCCGGGTTCGATCGCGGAGTCGGTGGCCGCGCCCCGGTCCGTTCCCTTGTCGTCCTGGCCGTCCCTGCCCGCCGTGTCCCGCGAGGAGCCGCCGGGGGTGCCGCTCGCCGCGGCGCCGGACGTCGGCGCGCCGGAGGTACCGCCCTGCACGCTGTCCCCGGACGGCGGGCCGGCCGGGTGCTCGGCGGGCGCGTCGGCCGAGACCGAGGCCGCGGGCCCCGGGCGGTCGTCGCCGAACGGCGTCGGCAGGGCCCCGGTTCCGGCGGCCACCGCGACCCCGCCCACCATGCCCGCGGCCAGCGACGCGGCCAGCGCGAAGCGCACGGGACGGGCCCAGCGGGGGCGGCTGGCGGCGCGGGACGGACCGCCGATGCGGACCAGGCCGGCGTCCGGGCCACGGCCGGAGCGGCGCGCGGACGGCTCGCCGCGGTGACCCACGACGGTCCCCTCGGCGGCCGCCGCCTCACGGGCTTTGCGGAAGGCGGCCAACGCAGCCTGTTCACCCGGGAGTTCGGCACCGGTCGGGGCGGCGTCGACGGACAGCGCACCGAGCGCCTTGGCGAGCCGTTCCGCCTGCTCGCGGGCAAGGGCGTCGGCGACTTCGGGCGACTCACCGCTCAGCAGACGTTCCGCCGCTTCACGGTTCAGCCACTGGCCGGGGGTCCGGGAGTTGTCCCCCGGAGAGACACAGCGCTTGTCGGCCATCACATGTCCTTCTGCGTCCGCGCACGCGTATGCGTCACAGTGGCGGACGACACCGCGCGGCCGCGCGGTTCTCGCTGGGCCGGCAGCGCGTCGAGCACGCCGGCCGATTCCGGATCCTCACCAAGCAGCTCCGCGAGCCGCTTCAGACCCCGGTGCGCGGCGGTGCGGACGGCGCCCGCGCGCTTGCCGAGCGTCTCGGCCGCGGTCTTGGCGTCGAGTCCCACGACCACGCGCAGGACGACCGCCTCGGCCTGGTCCTGCGGCAGCCGCGCGATGAGGGAGAGGGTGCTGTCGGTGGCAAGGGCTTCTATGGCCTCGCCCGCGGTGTCGGACTCGGCTGCCCGACCGGTCAGTTCGGTCTCGTCGCCGCCGATCGCAGGGCGGCGGCCGCGCATCCGTATGTGGTCCAGGGCGCGGTTGCGGGCGATACGGGCGGCCCAGCCGCGGAAGCGGTCCGCGTCCCCGCTGAACCGCTCGAGGTCACGGGCTATCTGCAGCCAGGCCTCGGACGCGACGTCCTCGGCGTCCGGATCGCCGACCAGCGTCCGTACGTAACCGAGCAGGCGCGGATGCACCGTGCGGTACACGGTCCGGAAAGCGGTCTCGTCCCCGTTCTGCGCCGCACACACCGCGGCGGTCAGCTCCGCGTCGTCCCCCAGCACCCGTGGTTCCTCAGTAGATGGTCGCGGCTTCGAGTCGGCCGATCGTTGCATTGGTCATGCATCTGCACTCGACGCGAAAGGCACGTTACGACCTGAAACCGCTCCCCGTCCACGTCCGTACAAGATGCAACTAACTCGTGACGCAGTGAGGTGTGACAGAAAACGCACTCATGGCGCTGTAGGAAGTACGGGCCGCCGCGCGGCCCGTGCCGCGCGACGGCCGGGGCCTCTCCTGTGGGGGGTGGCGGCCCCGGTCGTTGCCTCGGCCGCACACATCGAGCCACCTCGGGCCAACCCCGGGGTGAGCGGGATCACTTCTTCTCGGTGGCCTTCGCCTTCGGGCCGCCCTTGCCGGCGTTGCCCGAGCCGTCACTCTTGCCGCTGTCGCCGGTCTTGTCGGCCTTGCCGGTCTTGCCGGTCTTGCCGGTCTTGCTGGTCTTGCTGGTCTTGCTGGTCTTGAGGGACTCTGCTTGTGCCAACTGCCCGGCGCAGTACGCCGTGACGTTCTCCTCGCCGCCCGCCGCCCGGACGAGGCGCTGCCAGGCGGTCGAATCCAGCGCCTTGCCGCGGTCCTTGACCCGCTCGTAGGCGCGGCAGCGGGCCAGCGTGTCCTTGGCGGTGTCCGGACGGCTGTGCGTCGCAGGGCCGGACGACGGGGAGGTGCCGCGGGACGGCCGTACGGCGGAGGACTCCTCGGCACCGGCCGTCGGGTCCGCGCGATGTCCGTCACCGTCGCCGCGGCCGGAGGAGCCGACCGTGCCGATGGCCGCGACCGCGACGCCGCCCAGGGTGAGGCTCGCCAGCAGCATCGCCGCCATGGTCTTCACCGAGCGCCGTACACGTACGGGTTCGCGCTCGACCGGCCGCCAGTCGTCCGCGGGCCCGGTCTGCGCCCGGTGCGCACCCGCGTCCCGCGCGGCCCGGAACGCGGCCGTGGCGCGCTGCTCGGCCCGGGGGTCGACGGCGCCCGCGCGCAGCGCGGCACCGAGGAACGTCTCCAGGTCCGCCGGCGCGACCGTTGCCCGGTCGCCGGAGACGGCGCGGTCCGGGTGCACGCGCCGACGGCCGGGGAACCCGCCGTCGCTCTGCCGTTCACCCATGCCCGTATCCGTCCCTGTCCGGCGGTCCTCCGCCGCTCGCACTCATGTCGACTCCCCCAGCGTCCGGGGGCGGTCTCCCGTCACACCCGCCGTCCCGTCGTCGGCTCCGAGACGCCGCGCCAGGCGCTTCAGCCCACGGTAGGCGGCGGTACGCACCGCGCCGGGACGCTTGCCCAGGACCCGCGCGGCGGCGGGGCCGTCGAGGCCGACCACCACCCGCAGCAGCACGGCCTCGGCCTGGTCCTGCGGCAGCTCGCGGAGCAGCCGCAGCG
>NZ_JBHYKH010000782.1:0-2863 GCF_042741275.1 Streptomyces sp. NPDC058964 | reverse complement strand
GCGCCCCACCACGTCCACTCGCTGCCCGACCTCAGGCGCTACCTGAAGATCAGCCGGATGTGAGGCACGGCTCCGTGCGCCCGGCCAAGCGTTGCGGCGAACGGCGTACGTGCCCGGGCGGCGACGGCGTGCCGAGCCGCCCGCCCGTACCGCCGCGCCTCTAATGGGATCCGGTGACCGGCGCACACACCGCGCGCCAGGACGGAGACCGATGCACGAGATGTCCATCGCGCTGGCGGTGATCGGGCAGGTGGAGGAGGCGGCCGAACGGGCCGGCGACGTCACCGCGGTGCGTTCGGTGCGACTCGAGGTGGGCGAACTCGCCGGAGTGGTCGCCGACTCCCTGTCCTTCTGCTTCGAACTCGCCTGCGCCGGCACCGTGCTGGAGGGCGCCGAACTGATCACCGACACCGTGCCGGGACGGGCGCACTGCACGCCCTGCGCGCACGTATGGGCCGTCGGCATGCCCCCCTCACTGACCTGCCCGCGCTGTGGCGGCGGGACCACCGGCCTGCTGTCGGGCCGCGAACTGCGCGTCACCAGCGTGCGATGGGACGACGGCACGGCCCCCGCACCCACCCGCGAACCGATCGTCGAGGAGCGCTGAACCATGTGCCGTGAGGTCGATCTGCAACAGGCGGTCCTCGCCCGCAACGACCAGTCCGCCCACACCCTGCGCACCGGACTGGCCGCCCGCGGCACCACGGTCGTCAACCTGCTCTCCAGCCCCGGCAGCGGCAAGACCGCCCTGCTGGAACACGAACTGACGCTGGCCCGCGAACGATGCGTTCCGGTCGCGGCGCTCACCGCGGACCTCGCCACCGAGAACGACGCGGCACGGCTGGCGCGTTCGGGCGTCCCGGTCAAGCAGGTCCTCACCGACGGGCTGTGCCACCTGGAGGCCGGGATGCTCGCCCGCCACCTGGACGGCTGGCTGCCCGACCCGACCCGGCTGCTGTTCGTGGAGAACGTGGGCAACCTCGTCTGTCCGGCCTCCTACGACCTCGGGGAGACGCTCCGGGTCGTGCTGGCCTCGGTCACGGAGGGCGAGGACAAGCCGCTGAAGTACCCCACCGCCTTCGGCCTGGCCCACCTCGTGGTGATCACGAAGACCGACATCGCCGAGGCGGTCGGCTTCGACGAGGGCGCCTTCCGGGCCAACGTGGAGCGGGTCAACCCGGGCGTCGAGGTGCTGCTCACCTCGGTACGCGCGGACCGGGGCCTCGGCGCCCTGCTCGACCGGGCCCTGGCGGCCGCGGCGGGTACCGCGCCGCACAGCCCCGTCATGGCCCGTCAGCCCCTCCACCACCATCACCACGACCACGCCTCGGTCCCCTCCCGGTCGTGAGCGTCCTGCCCCCGACAGCCGAAGCCGAAGGCCGGACACGCCTGCGCCGCCGGGTCACCGTGCGCGGCGTGGTCCAGGGAGTCGGCTTCCGGCCGTACGTCCACACCCTCGCCACCGCCCTGGACCTGTCCGGGCACGTGACCAACACCCCCGACGGAGTGGTCCTCGAGATCGAGGGCCGGCCCGAGGCGGTCAACCGGTTCTGCGCGCGGATCGCGTGCGACGCGCCGCCCCTGGCCCGCGTGGACGCCGTCGACCACCAGGACGTGCCCGCCACCGGCGACACCGGGTTCACCATCCTCGTCTCCCGCACCGCAGGACCCGCCCGCACCCTGATCCCCCCGGACACGGCGACCTGTGCGGAGTGCCTGCGCGAACTGGCCGACCCCGCCGACCGGCGCCACCGCCACCCCTTCGTCAACTGCACCCACTGCGGCCCGCGGTTCACGATCGTCACCGGTCTGCCCTACGACCGGGCGCAGACCACGATGGCCGGCTTCCCGATGTGCCCCGGCTGTGCCCGCGAGTACGCCGACCCCGCCGACCGGCGCTTCCACGCGCAACCGGTCGCCTGCCCGGCCTGCGGACCGCGCCTGCGGCTCCTCGTACGCGGACCCGAGTGCGAGGGCCCACCGGCCCCGGTCACGGCGGGTGACCCGGTCACCGAGGCCCGCGCCCTGCTGGCGAGCGGTGCGATCCTCGCCGTGAAGGGCCTCGGCGGCTACCACCTCGCCTGCGACGCCACCGACCCGGGCGCGGTCGCACTGCTGCGCCGCCGCAAGTCCAGGGGCGACAAGCCGTTCGCCGTCATGGCCCGCGGCCTCGACGACATCGAGCACCTGGTGCGGCTGGGCGCCGAGGAGCGCGGCCTCCTCACGGGTGCCCGTCGCCCCATCGTCCTGCTGCGCCGGCGCGCGGACGCCGGCGCCGCCGGACCCCGGCCCGCGGACACCGTCGCACCGGGCAGCCCCGACCTCGGCATCATGCTGCCGTACACCCCGCTGCACCACCTCCTGTTCGGCCTGCCGGGCGACCCCGAGGGCACCCCGCTGCTCGTCATGACGAGCGGCAACGTCTCCGGTGAGCCGATCGTCACCGACGACCGGGAGGCGCTGGAGCGGCTGGCGCACCTGGCCGATGCCTGGCTCACCCACGACCGGCCGATCCATGTGCCGTGCGACGATTCCGTGGTGCGCGTCTGCGACGGGAAGCCCCTCGTCGTACGCCGGGCCCGCGGATACGCGCCCCTGCCCCTGGACCTGCCCGTGCCCGTGCGCCCCGCCCTCGCGGTCGGCGGCGACCTGAAGAACACCTTCTGCCTCGGCGAGGGGCGCCGCGCCTGGCTGTCGGCCCACATCGGGGACATGGACGACCTGGCCACCCAGCGGGCCTTCGAACGTGCCGTGGGACAGCTGGAGTCCATCACCCCCGTGCGGCCCGGACTGCTGGGCGCCGACCGGCACCCCGGCTCCCGCTCCGCCCAGTGGGCGGCCCGCAACGCGGACGGCAGGCCCG
>NZ_JBHYKH010000781.1:0-2869 GCF_042741275.1 Streptomyces sp. NPDC058964 | reverse complement strand
GATCTGCGCCATCCAGCCCATCGTGATGTAGGCGGCGGTGGCCTGGAGGCCGAAGAAGACGGCGAGCGCCCAAGCCGTACGGCTGCGGGTGATGCGCAGCGGGGGCTGCTCGGCCTGGCGGCCGTCGGCGGCCCCCCCCCCCGCGCGGCGCCCCGCCCCGCCCCGGGATTTCTAGAACGGGTCGTTGAGGCGTTCGTTGATGTGGTCGAGGCAGAGTTCGTAGAGGTCCTCGGGGTGGCTCTCGTGCCAGCCCTCGGGAGCCGGGGCACCGGCCGGCCACAGTGCCTGGTGGCCCGCGGCGTCGGCGAGGACGACGAACGTCGCGAAGTCGTCGGCGAACGGGTCGTCCTGCGCCGGGCGGTCCAGCACGCGCAGCATGCCGTCGGCCGACAGACGAGCCGCGCGTCCGGTGCGCCACATGCGGGCGGTCGTGCCGTCGGGGCCGCCGAACGGGTCGGGCAGGAACCGCTCACCGGTCCCCGCGGGATCCCCGGCGTAGCCCTGGGCCACACCCGCGCCCGCGATGTAGAGGGCACCGGTCTCGCCGGGGGCCACCGGCCGCAGCCGGGCGTCGAGGACGTAGGCGCGGTAGCCGGGGGCGGGGCGGGGCGGTCCGCCGGGCAGCTGCTCGATGACGAAGCGGCCCTCGGCCCAGCCGCCGCTCACGGACAGTTCGGCCCCCTCGGTCCAGGCCAGCGCGACCAGCGCGGACAGTGCGTCGTCGGCGCCGCCCAGCACCACCCGGGCACCCTCCTGTCGTAGCCAGCGCAGTACCTCGTGCGGCACCGCCTGGGCGAGCGAGCCGTCGGGCAGGTGCACCCGGGCGCCGGAGGCGAGCGCGCCCAGCAGGCCGAGCGTGGCGTCGGCGTCCGGGTAGCCGCGGACCAGCCAGGCGGCGTCGGCCGATTCGGCCACGGTCGCCGCGGCGACCGTCTCGGGGCCGACCACCACCGTGCCGTCCTCGCAGGGCAGCAGCAGTACCGCGTCGTCAGCGCGCAGCGGGCGTGTCCGGTCGGCGTCGGTCACCGGCCAGCGGCCGGTGGCGGGCAGCCGGTCGGCGGCCTCGTCCCGGACCAGCCGGGCCGCGCCCGGGACGGCCGGCAGCACCAGGTCGGCGGTCTCGTCGAGCAGCAGCACCACCGGCTTGAGCGACTCGTCCAGGTCCAGTGCGGGATCGACCGGCAGCAGCGCGGCACCCGTCTTGGCGACGGCCAGCGCGGCCACCGAGAACCCGGTCAGCGAGGACAGCGCGGTCAGCACCGAGGTGCCCGGGCCCGCGCCGTGCGCGATCAGGGCGTGCGCCAACAGGTCGGTACGGGCGTCGAGTTCGGCGTAGCTCATGCCGGGCAGCGCGATCGCCTCGGGGGCGCGTGCCACCTGGGCGGTGAACAGGGAGGCCACGCTCTCGGCCGGGAGCGCCGCGCTCTCGCCGGCCCACACCCCGGTCTCCGCCGAACCGGGCACCAGCCGCAGCCGGCTCAGCGCGGCCTCCGGGTCGTCGAGGGCGGCTTCCAGTACGGCGGTCAGCTGGCCGGTGAGCGAGGCGGCGGCCGCCTCGCCGACCGTCTCGTGCCGGTAGGCCGTCATGAGGGTGATGCCGGCGGGCGCACCGGCCGCGGTCTGCCGCTCGGTCAGGGTCAGCCCCAGGTCGGTGGCGGGCAGCGGGAGTTCGGCCTCGTCCGGCCGCACGGTGAGCCCGGCCGCCTCGAACCCGTCGCCGGTTTCCTGCAGCACGGTCAGCGCGACCCCGCCGGGCAGCGCGGCCAGGGCGGCGTCCGCGTCCCGGTAGGCGGCGAGGTCCGACTCGCGCACCCGGCGCAGCAGCTCGCCGAACGCCGGATCGCCCGAGGCGTCCACCGACAGCGCCAGGATCCGTCCGTACGGGCCCACCGCGCCGCGCAGCGCAGCGCTGTCCCGGGCCGGGACCGGCGCGGCCACGGTGATCTCGTCGGGCGCGCCGAGCCGGGACAGCAGGGCCGTGAGCGCGGTGTGCACCACCATGAACAGGGTGCTGCCCCGTTCGGCCGCGAACCGGGTGAGCCGCTCGTGCAGTTCGTCGCCCAGTTCGACCTCGAGGGTGCCGTAGGAGGCGGCCCCGGCCCGCGACACGCTGCCCGGCAGCGGGGTGGGCTCCAGGTCGCCGAAGATCGCGCGGGGTGCCGCGTCCAGCCCGGCGGGGGAGCGGTGCGGGGTGGCGCCGGTGGCGCGGGCCTCGTAGGCCCGGGCGAGCTCGGCGGCCAGCGGCAGGTGCGACCACGGGTCGACCGAGGCGGCGGGCAGGGCGAGGTCCAGCAGGTGGTCCTCGGGGCCCAGGGAGCGCAGCCGGGTACCGGCCGCCCCCAGCAGCGAGTTGCGCAGCGCCTCGTGCCGCCGCCCCAGGTCCTCCAGGGCCTCCTCCAGGGCCCGTTGGTCGAGGCGGCCACGCAGCCTCAGCGGCAGCACCGCACTGTCCCCGCCCGCGGCGGCGGGGCCGGTGGCGGCGGCGGGGGAGTCGCCGAGCAGCGCGGCGAACCCGGCCGGTGTCGGCGCCTCGTACAGAGCCCGGCCGCCCGGCTCCACGTCCAGGGTCTCGCGGGCCCGCGCCAGCAGCCGGTCCGCGGCCTCCGGGTCGCCGCCGATCCGGAAGAAGTCGGAGTCGGCGTGCACTTCGCGGCGCGGCAGCCCCGTCACCTCGGCGAACAGGTCGCGGACGATTTCCTGGATCGGTGTGCCCGGCTGGGTGCCGCAGCGGTCCGTGGCGAGCGCGGGGGCGGGCAGCGCCGTGCGGTCGACCGTGCCGTCGGCGTTCAGCGGCAGCGCGTCCAGGGTCGTGAGCGCCGAAAGCACGAACTGTTAGTGCCGCCGCTCGCGGATATTGACACGCAGGACG
>NZ_JBHYKH010000780.1:0-2872 GCF_042741275.1 Streptomyces sp. NPDC058964 | reverse complement strand
GCCGGACTCCCCTCGACGTCGTCCTGGTCGACCCGGCCCCTGAGGCGGGCCGCGGCACGGCGTACGCCACCCCCGACCCACGCCACCGACTGAACGTGCCCGCGGGCAACATGAGCGCCTACCCCGACGACCCCGGCCACTTCACCCGCTGGCTGTGCCGGCACGGCGAACCGTCGGTCACCGGAGCCGACTTCGCGACCCGGTACCGCTACGGCGCCTACCTCGCCGACACCCTCGGCCAGGCCGTCGTCCGCTCCCACGGCACGGTCGCCGTGCGCCGGCTGCGCACCCGGGCCGAGGGCTGCGCCGGCACCCCCGACGGCCGGGTGGAGCTCCGCCTGGCCGACGGCGGGCGCCTGGCCGCGGACGCCGCCGTGCTCGCCACCGGCCCCGCCGTGGCCTCCGCCGCCTGGGCGCCGCCCGTCCTGCGCGCGGCGCCCCGGTTCGTCGGCGCGCCGTGGGCGCCGGGTGCCCTGGACGGGCCGCGCCACGGCACCGACGACGTGCTGCTCGTCGGCACCGGCCTGACCGCCGTCGACCTCGCCCTGACCCTCGACCGTCCCGGCCGCACGGTGCACGCCCTGTCCCGCAGCGGTCTGCTGCCCCAGCCGCACGCGCTCGGCCCGGCCGGGGTCATGCCCGCACCGGAAGACCTGGACGACACATCCCTCGGCAGGCTGCGCCGGGCCGTCTACCGGCACCTCAGCCGTTCGGTCCGCACCCACGGGGACTGGCGCCCCGGCCTGGACAGCCTGCGCCCGCACACCGTGCGGCTGTGGCGCAGCCTCACCCCCGAGGAGCGGGAGGAGTTCCTGGCCAGGGAGGGCGCCCTGTGGAACACCCACCGCCACCGCATGGCGCCCGCCACCGCCGAGCACGTCTCCCGGGCCCGCACCGCCCGCCGCCTCCACGTCCACACCGGTACGGTCGTACGCGCCGGCGCCCGTGACGACGGCACGCTCGCGGTCGAGCTCTCGGGCGGGCGCACCCTGCACGTGGGCTGGGTGGTCGACTGCACCGGGCCGGGGCGGCGCCTCGACGACCCGCTGTGGCGTTCGCTGTTCGCGTCCGGCGCCGCCGTGCACGGCCCGCTGGGCATGGGCGCGGCGACTCGCGACGGCCGCCTCCTCGACGCCCGGGGCCGCACCGGGCTCCCGCTGTACACCCTCGGCGCCCCACGCCGCGGCGAGCTGTGGGAGACCACCGCCGTCCCGGAAATCCGCGTCCAGGCGGCCGAGTTGGCCCAGCAGCTGCTGGCGCCCCTCACCCCGAGGCCGCGTACCGGCCGCCGTCCCGTCGACGGACACGGCCTCGCCCTGTCCACCCACGCCGAGGCGGCCGCCGCCCACCGCGCCGGACTCGACCGGGTCCTCAAGGTCCGCTCCGGAGCCGAGGACGCCTTCGCCCGCGCGGTCGCCCTCGACCCCGGCTTCGCCCTCGGCCACGCCGCCCTCGCCCTGCTGGGCCACGAGTGCGCGGCCGCCGTCGACGTGCCCCGGGCCCTGGCCGACGCGCAGCGCTGCGCCCGCGAACGGGCCGACGAGCGCGAGCGCTCCTTCGTGGACGTGGTCACCCGCCGGATCACCCGCGACGACGGGGACGAGGCCCTCGTACGGCACCTGCGGACGTACCCTGGCGACGCGCTCGCGCTCGCCGCCGCCGTGCCCACCATCGCCTTCTCCGGGGTGAGCGACCTGCACGACGACGACGCGCTGGGACTGCTCGATCTGACGGCACCGGCGTACGACGGCCACTGGTTCCACACCTCGCTGCTCGCCTTCCTGCGCCAGGGACAGGGCCGGCTGCACGAGGCGGGCGAACTCGCCCACCGGGCACTGGCCACCGAGCCCGCCTCCGGGCACGCCGTGCACGCCCTGGCCCATGTGCACTACGAGTCGGCCGCCCACGAGGCGGGTCGCGACTGGCTGGACCGCTGGGTGTCGGGGCGGGGCCGCGGCGCGGTCCACCGGGCCCACTTCTCCTGGCACATCGCCCTGCACGAACTGGCCCTCGACGACCCGGAGGCGGTCCGCAGGCGCTGGTTCGCCCAGCTCGCACCCGGCCGGGTGACCGGCGTACGGGCCCTGGTCGACTCGGGTTCGCTGCTGTGGCGGGCGCGCTTGAGCGACAGCTGGCAGGGCGAACTGCCCGCGGCGGACGTGCTGGACTCGGTCGGCCGCGAGGTGCTGGAACGCCCGGCGACGGCGTTCACCGCGCTGCACGCGGCGGTCGCCCTGACGGCCGCCCATGACCTGCCCGCCCTGCGCCGGCTGCGCGACCACGCGGCGGGCGCCGATCCGGTGCAGCGGGAGGTCGTCGCCCCGCTGTGCGAGGCCCTGGAGGCGCTCCTGGAGGAGCGGTTCCGGGAGGCGGCCCGCGGCCTCGACGCGCTGCTGCCCGTGCTGCGCCGGGTCGGCGGCAGCGCGGCCCAGCGCGAGGTCGTCGAGGAGACGCTGCTGTACGCCCTGGTGTCGGCCGGCCGCTGCGACGCGGCCCGCCGCCTCCTGGACGCCCGCCTGGACCGCAAACCGGCGCCCCGCGACCGGCGGTTGCTGGCCGCGCTGCCCGGCTGACCGGACGGGGACCGGAGGGTTGCGCGGGACCGGGAGCCAGGACCGGCCCTCCGGGCGCCGGCCGACCGCCCGCGAAATGCCCCGCGCGGCCGGCCGCACCGCCGGGACCGGAGCCGGTACCCGGGCGTCCGCGTGCGGCACGACCACGAACACCGCGGCGACCGGCAGGGCGTCTTCGGTGACCTGGCTCCGCGCCCCCAGAGAGGTCCGGGCGCGGCTGCCCGGACCGTCAGGAGGACGAGGGCGGATAACGGCGGAGTTATTTCTCTTTTACACAAATAAAGCTGACCACGACAAAG
>NZ_JBHYKH010000779.1:0-2876 GCF_042741275.1 Streptomyces sp. NPDC058964 | reverse complement strand
GGCGCCCGGGCTCCCCCCCCGGCCGCCCACCCCCAACTGTGCCCGGGGGGCGCCCCCTCCCTGGGGGTGGGGCGCCCCCACAGCCGTATACGTGGCCAACTGTCTACGGCCGCTTCCGAGTGTGGAGGGACGCCGGAGTCTTCACCGCATTGCTCGAAGGCCTGATCACCGATGCCGCCCGCCAGGGACAGACGGACTTATCCCTGGTCAGCGTGGACACCACCGCGGCCCGCGCCCACCACCACGCAGCCGGGATGCGCATCGGCAAGGAGGTCATGGACGCCCTTGAAGAGGCCGCCGTCGAGCAGGAGCGGGCCCGGCAAAAAGGGGCGGCCCGCCAGAACAGAACGGACAGCACGGCAGTGCCGACCCCGGTCAGGAAGAGCGGCGGCACATCAGGCGACGGCGCAAGCTCCGCTTGAACCAAGCCCTGCTCGGCAGATCTCGCGGTGGGCTGACGAGCAAGATTCATCTCGCGGCAGACCGCAAGTGCCGTCCGCTGTCCCTGGTCCTGACCGCAGGACAGGCCGCCGACAAACCGCAGTTCGTCCCCGTGCTGCAGAAGGTGCGCTCCGTCTTCCCGTCGGCCGGCCCCGGACCCGGCCCGACGTTGTCGCCGCGGACTAGGCCTATTCCTCCCGTGCCAACCGCTCCTACCTGCGGAAACGCAACATCAGGCAGTCATCCCAGAGCAGAAAGACCACGCCGCCAACCGGAAGAAGAAAGGCAGCCGAGGCGGCCGCCCCACCCACCACGACACCGATCTCTACAAAGAACGGAACACCGTCGAGCGCCTGATCAACAAGCTGAAGGCCTGGCGGGCATCGCGACTCGACACGACAAGACACCCGAGAGCTACCTCGCGGGCCTCCACCTCCGCGCCTCGATGATCTGGATCAACGACCTCCTGAAGGCAACTGCTTGATCACAACATCACACAGGCCCTAAGAGACTGGTCAGACGCACTCCCAGCGCTCCGACCAGTGCATCAGGGGCCTGCAGACGGGGGAGCGCGAAGAACGCCATAGGGGTGCCTCGCGGGGGGTGTGGGGGCTGCTTACATGCCAACCTTCCCGCGGCAGGACCCGGTACGCGACGCAGGCATCCTGGTCGGCGTGGAGGGCGCAATATCGTCGTTCGTGGCTGGCGGGGGCCGGGCGGTGGCTAATCGAGGATGCCGAGGGCGGTGTCGGGGCGGCAGTGCAGGCATGCGGGTACCTGCCGGCGCAGGGCGTCGCGCGCCTGCTGCCGCGTGGCGGGTCGGCATCGTCCACTCTTGGCGGCGGCCCAGCAGTCGCCGGTGTGCACGTAATCGATGTTGCGCTGGTTGAGTCCGTGCTGGATCAGCCATTCCGGCGGATCGGGGCGCATCTCCTGCGCGCGTCGCTGCTCGGCTTCCCGCCGTTCTTCTGCTGCGATCCAGGTGTCGAGCTGGGTGAGGGCAGCCGCTGCCTGCTGGGCCACGACCCGGCGGGCGAAGTGGAGCAGCTCGAGCCGCGACGGTTCCTCGTTCACGTGTTCGATTCTATGATCAGGGGAAACGGCCGCCACATCGGGGACGGGTGTTGTCCTGTCTCACCGAAGGCTGAGCGGTTCTCACTGAAGGTTGACGGGCGGGCCCTCGTCTCAGGAGAGTCTGACCGCCAAGGTCATCGGGCCAGGTATCGTCGCCGAGGCACTCCCGCCCGGTGGCAATCCCGCTCCGTCAGCGTGCGAGTTGCGACAGGCAGATGGAAACAGGGCTGTCGTGGTGACCATCGTGGAGGCACACTCTGAACGCCGGTGAGCTCATGAAGGCAGAGCTGGACAGGTACGACTGGGCCGCGCTCCGATGCGCGTGCGAACACAGCGCGGCTCATTTGCCCGGCGACTTCCTGCTGCTGGCAGCCGCCAAGAGGCGGGAAGACGCGTGGGCTCTCGGCCTCGAAAACCACCTCATGATCCAGTCGTTCCCGCAGGAGCCGGCTGTCCCTGCTGTGTCGGTGCTGATGGCAGCCCTCACACAAGAGCTGTCCGTCGGTGCGAGGACCGAGATACTCGACCTGCTGCTGAGACTCATCTACAACGACGACGAAGACGTCTCGGAAGCGTGCCAGCAGGCTGCCCGGCAGGGACTATGGCTGTTCTACGCCGAGATTGCAGCCGCACGACTGCCCGACACCGTCGCCTACGCCTGCGACATTTTGAAGCTCATCGAGCCCGATCGCACTCGCCTGTCGGACTACGGGGCTTCCGGTCGCTTCGACGTCCGCCCCTCTTGGATCGGTTCGTAGCCGAGCGATCCACAGGCTTTCTAGACCCTGTGCCGACGACCCCGGGCCTAATGACCTGGGCGGTCAGGCTCTCCTGAGAACAGGGCCCGTCAACCTTCCCTACGTTGCTCTGCGGGACCGGGCGAGCCCTTCGTATGGTTCATCCACCCAGGGACGTCGGGTGTGGCTTTCAACCTTCTGCCACTCGTGGCTGGCATCGATTGGCCGCCCGACGCCCCACGACGACTCGGCTGCCAATTAGGAATTGCGAATGATCGCCAAGTAGGGAATCGACAGCGAGGTCGTCCGTCGGGAGGCACCAGCAGCACACCGCACGGAGGCACCACATGCCCGCGATCTGGGCTGGCATCGACGCAGGCAAGACCCACCACCACTGCGTCGCGATCGACGAGAGCGGCCGGCGGCTGCTGTCCCGACGCGTTGCCGACGACGAGCCCGAACTCCTCCAACTCGTCGCCGACGTCCTGACCCTGGGCGACCAGGTGACCTGGGGCATCGACCTGGCCGACGGCGGAGCCGCCCTGGCTCGCCCCGCCCCCGCCGCCGTGCGGGACGGGCTCACTGCGTTACTTCGTCCCTCTGGGTGCATTTCCGTCATGTGCG
>NZ_JBHYKH010000778.1:0-2882 GCF_042741275.1 Streptomyces sp. NPDC058964 | reverse complement strand
GGTCTACACCACTCAGTGGTGTAGACCTGTTGTAGCACGATGAAGGCGGCATAAGGAACCCACGATTCCCGTAACGATTTGGGCTACCGGGCGGGCCCGGCGCGGGGCATGGCGAAGGCCCCCGGAGCGGCTGGTCCAGAGGCCCGGATCGGGGGCGTGGGGGGCTGTGTGCGCCCGGTCTAGAGCTTCGTGACGTCCTCGACCTCGTCCTCCGGCTCCCGTCCCGGCGTCTTCAGGTCGAACTTCGTGATCGCGAAGCGGAACGCGGCGTAGTAGACGGCGGCGAAGCACAGGCCGATCGGGATGATCGCCCACGGCTTGGTCGCGAGGTGCCAGTTGATGACGTAGTCGATGAGCCCCGCGGAGAAGCTGAAGCCGTCATGCACCCCGAGCCCCCAGGTGACCGCCATCGAGACACCGGTGAGCAGGGCGTGCACCACGTACAGGAAGGGCGCGACGAAGAGGAAGGAGTACTCGAGGGGTTCGGTGATACCCGTGACGAACGAGGTCAGCGCCACCGAGAGCATCAGACCGCCGATCTCCTTGCGGCGGTGCGGTTTGGCGCAGTGGGTGATGGCCAGCGCGGCCGCGGGCAGCGCGAACATCATGATGGGGAAGAAGCCCGAGGTGAACTGGCCCGCGTCCGGGTCGCCCGCCAGGAACATGTTGATGTCGCCGTGCACGACCGTGCCGTCGGGTTTGGTGTAACTGCCGAACTGGAACCAGATGGGCACGTTGAGGAACTGGTGCAGTCCGATCACCAGCAGCGCGCGGTTGGCGACGCCGAACAGGCCCGCGCCCCCGGCGCCCAGATCGCTCAGCCAGTTGCTGAAGCTCTCCAGCGCGCCCCCGACCGGCGGCCAGACCCACAGGCACAGCACCGCGAAGACGACGGCGGCGAACGCCATGATGATCGGGACGAGCCGGCGGCCGTTGAAGAAGCCGAGCCAGTCCACCAGTCGCGTGCGGTGGAAGCGGGCCCAGAAGAAGGCCGCCATCAGACCGAGGACGATGCCGCCGAAGACCCCCGGGTTCTGGTACGTGAAGGCGGTCACCGTACCGTCCTTCACAAGGCAGCCCGTCGCCACCGGTCTCGAACCCGCGGCACAGTCCTCCGGGAACTGGCGCAGCACGCCGTAGTAGACGAGGAAGCCCGCCACCGCCGCGAGCGCCGTCGAGCCGTCCGCCTTCTTGGCCATGCCGATCGCCACGCCCACGCAGAACAGCAGCGGAAGGCCGAGGGACCCGTCCAGCAGCGCGCCGCCCGCACCGGCCATCACCTTCGCGACCTGCGTCCAGCCGAGCCCGTCCTTGCCGAGCAGGCCGGGCTGGCTCAGCGCGATGAGCAGGCCCGCGGCGGGCAGCACCGCGATCGGCAGTTGCAGACTGCGGCCCATCTTCTGCAGGCCCTGGAACAGGGCGTTCCAGCGGGCGCGCGTGGGACTGACACGGCTCCCCGCACTGCTCTCGGCGCTCATGGGCGTCCTCCGGGCCGCTCGGTTTGCGGGGCGGGTTTGGCGGGCGTACGCCGGGTGGTGTAGACCAGTTGGCGGACGGTTCCGCTGTCGTGAACGTCATCATTGGGCACCTACGACATGACCGCTCGCGAAGATGGGCCAACTGTGGGTTACTGCGACAAAGCGGTTCGGATCAGGGAGAAGGATCATGGCCACCAAGGCTGAGAAGATCGTTGCCGGGCTCGGCGGCATCGACAACATCGAGGAGATCGAGGGCTGCATCACCCGGCTGCGCACCGAGGTCTCCGACCCCTCGCTGGTCGACGAGGCCGCCCTGAAGGCCGCCGGCGCCCACGGCGTCGTCAAGATGGGCACCGCGATCCAGGTCGTCATCGGCACCGACGCCGACCCGATCGCCGCGGAGATCGAGGACATGATGTGAGTGAGCCCCACGGCTCACCCCTGAGGGGCTCGTCCCGACGCGGGACGGGCCCCCTTCGCATGTACGGCTAGGCTCGTCGCCATGTCTCGAATCGACGGCCGCACGCCCGAACAGCTCCGCCCGGTCACCATCGAACGCGGCTGGAGCAAGCATGCCGAGGGCTCCGTCCTCATCTCCTTCGGCGACACCAAGGTCTTCTGCACGGCCTCGGTCACCGAAGGCGTCCCCCGCTGGCGCAAGGGCAGCGGCGAGGGCTGGGTCACCGCGGAGTACTCCATGCTGCCCCGCGCCACGAATACCCGCGGCGACCGAGAGTCCGTCAAGGGCAGGATCGGCGGCCGTACGCACGAGATTTCCCGCCTCATCGGCCGCTCCCTGCGCGCGGTCATCGACTACAAGGCCCTGGGCGAGAACACCATCGTCCTGGACTGCGACGTCCTCCAGGCCGACGGCGGCACCCGCACCGCCGCCATCACCGGCGCGTACGTGGCGCTGGCCGACGCGGTCTCCTGGGCCCGGGGCCGGAAGCTGATCAAGGCCGGCCGCCAGCCGCTGACCGGCACGGTCTCGGCGGTCTCGGTCGGCATCGTCGGCGGAGTCCCCCTCCTCGACCTCTGCTACGAGGAGGACGTGAAGGCCGAGACCGACATGAACGTCGTCTGCACCGGCGACGGCCGGTTCGTCGAGGTCCAGGGCACGGCCGAGGCCGAGCCCTTCGCCCGCGAGGAGCTCGACGCGCTGCTCGACCTGGCCGTCACCGGCTGCACGGAGCTCACCGCCATCCAGCGCGCCGCACTGGAAGCGGCCCTGGAGAAGTAAGGAGAGACAAGCAGAAGTAAAGGGAACCCCAAAGGACGGGGCCGTCGGGCGGCAACCCCCGCGGCCTCCCGGGCGTCCCTATGGGTACGGGCGCCACGCCAACCGCCGGTGGCCCGGCGATCCAGGGGGTGGCGCCGCAAGATTGGCGCGTTCCGCAACCGAAG
>NZ_JBHYKH010000777.1:0-2901 GCF_042741275.1 Streptomyces sp. NPDC058964 | reverse complement strand
CCGTACCGTGGGCTTGACCGACGGGGTGCGCCGCGCCCGGGGGCGCGGCAAGGACGACGCGGAGGACTTCGCGGCCCAACTCGACGAGCTGCTGGGCTGGTTCGAGGGGACCTCCCCGACCGGGGCGCACGCGCGTCCCGCGGAAGGGCTGCGTGTGCCGCCGTTCGTGCTGGCCCTGGGCGAGGGCGCCGCGATCGCGGCCCGCGCCGGGCTTCCCATGGTGATCGGCGACCTCAGGAACCGCGAGAGGATGCTGCGCGGCATCGACGCCTACCGGGCCGGATTCCGGCCCTCCGCCTGGGCCTCGGAGCCGTACGTGGTGATCTCCGGCACGGTCGCGGTGGCCGCCACGCCCGAGGAGGCCCGGCGGCTGCTGCTCCCGGAGGCCTGGTCCATGGCGCACTCGCGCACCCACGGCACCTTCCCGCCCCTGCCGTCCGCCGAGGACGTCGAGGCCCGGACGATGACCGGGAAGGAGCGCGGCTTGTACGAGTCCGGCCTGACCGGGCACATCGCGGGCACGGAGGAGCAGGTGGCCGACGAGCTGGAAGCGGTGCTGAAGGACTCCGGTGCCCAGGAGGTCCTCGTCACGACCAGCACGTACGACCGATCGGCGCTGCTGGACTCCTACCGGCGGCTGGCCGGCGTCGTGAACCCGGAGACGAGCACCGGCACCGGCTGACGGCCGGAGAACCGCTGTCGGCCTCCGGCCACCCGCCTCGCTCTCAGACGGCGGCCGCCTGATCCGTCCGGATCGTGATCGCTCCGTCGGCGGCGTCCACCACGGCCCGCTCGCCCGAGTTCAGCTGACCGGACAGGAGCAGGTCGGCGAGCCGGTCGTCGACCTCGCGCTGGATGGTGCGGCGCAGCGGGCGGGCACCGAAGTCGGGCTGGTGCCCGATGTCCGCGAGCAGGTCGGCGGCCGTGTCGGTGACCTCCAGGGTGACGTCCTGGGCGTGCAGGCGGCGCCGGGTGTGTTCCAGCAGGAGGTCGACGATCTGGCGCAGCTGGGTGCGGTCCAGTCCGCGGAAGACGATGATCTCGTCGATGCGGTTGAGGAACTCGGGCCGGAAGTGCTGCTGGAGGGCGGGCATGACGGCTTCACGGACCTTGGCGTAGTCCTCGGTGCCGGCGGCCAGGATCCGGTCGGCGCCGATGTTCGACGTCATGATCACGACGGTGTTCTTGAAGTCGACCGTGCGGCCCTGGGAGTCGGTGAGCCGGCCGTCGTCGAGCAGTTGCAGCAGCGTGTTGAAGACGTCCGGGTGCGCCTTCTCGACCTCGTCGAGCAGCAGCACGGCGTACGGCTGCCTGCGCACGGCCTCGGTGAGCTGGCCGGCCTCCTCGTGGCCGACGTATCCGGGAGGGGCGCCGACCAGGCGGGAGACCGTGTGCCGCTCCTGGTACTCGCTCATGTCCAGGCGGATCATGCGGGTCTCGTCGCCGAAGAGGGCGGCGGCGAGGGCGCGGGCGAGCTCCGTCTTGCCGACGCCCGTGGGGCCCAGGAACAGGAAGCTGCCGACCGGGCGGTTGGGGTCGCTCATGCCCGCGCGGGCGCGGCGGACGGCCCGTGCGACGGCGGTGATCGCCTCGTCCTGGCCGACGACCCGCTCGTGGAGGTGCTCCTCCAGCTTCATCAGCCGCTCACGCTCCTCCTCGGTGAGCTGTGCGACGGGGATGCCGGTGGTGCGGGAGACGACCTCGGCGATGTCCTCGGCGGTGACCCTGGGCGCGTGTTCGTCCGCCTTGCTCATGTCGGCCCGCCGCCCCTCCGCCTCCTTGATCCGGTCGCGCACTTCCCTGGCGCGCTCGTACTCCTCGTCGGCGACCGCCTGGTCCTTCTCCCGGTTCAGGGCGGCGATCCGGTCCTCGATCTCCCGGATGTCGGCCACCGGGGTCTTGTCGCGCAGCCGGACCCGGGCGGCGGCCTGGTCCATCAGGTCGATGGCCTTGTCGGGCAGGAAGCGGGAGGTGATGTAGCGGTCGGACAGCTCGGCCGCGGCGACGACCGCCTCGTCGGTGATGCGCACCTGGTGGTGGGCCTCGTAGCGGTCGCGCAGGCCGCGCAGGATCTCGATGGTGTCGTCCACGGTCGGCTCGCCGACCAGGATGGGGGCGAAGCGGCGCTCCAGGGCGGCGTCCTTCTCGATGTGCCTGCGGTACTCGTCGACGGTCGTCGCCCCGATCAGGTGCAGCTCGCCGCGGGCCAGGGCGGGCTTGAGCATGTTGCCCGCGTCCATGGCGCCCTCGCCGCCCCCGCCGGCGCCGACGACGGTGTGCATCTCGTCGAGGAACAGCACCAGTTCGTCGCCGTGCTCACGCACCTCGTCGAGCAGCTTCTTCATCCGCTCCTCGAACTCGCCCCGGTACTTGGTCCCGGCCACCATCCCCGCCAGGTCCAGCAGGACCAGCCGCTTGCCCTCCAGGGTCCTGGGCACGTCCCCCGCGGCGATGCGCTGGGCGATGCCCTCGACGATGGCGGTCTTGCCGACGCCGGGGTCGCCGATGAGGACGGGGTTGTTCTTGCTGCGCCTGGAGAGGACCTCGATGGTCTGCTCGACCTCGCCGTCCCGCCCGATCACAGGGTCGAGGCGCCCCGCTCGGGCGTCCTCGGTGAGGTCGCGGCCGTACTCGTCGATGGTCGGTGTGCTACTGGGTTTCCGGTGCTCGGCAGAGGGCTCCACCGGCATCCGGGTCGGCTCCCAGCCGCCCTCGGCGAGCGACTGCCCGGCGGACGACTCCGGGTTCGCGGCGATCGCCCTCAACAGGTGTTCGGGACCGATGTAGGAGGCGTCCTCGGCACGGGAGATCTGATAGGGGAGCACGAGACCACGCATGGCGGGCGGGGTGTGGGGGGTTGCGGCGGGCCACTCGGCGCCCGCCGGGCGCCGAGCGACTCCC
>NZ_JBHYKH010000776.1:0-2901 GCF_042741275.1 Streptomyces sp. NPDC058964 | reverse complement strand
ACCGTCCAGGTGTCGCCGCCGGCGAGGAGGGCGGCGAGGTCGCCCTTGCCGTGGTGTTCGACGGCGGTGTCGAGCTGGTCGGCCATCTGGGTGTCGTAGACGGGGCGTTCGACGGAGCGGAAGACGCCGATGGGGGTGTGGTGGAGGTTGTCGGGGTCGGCGAGGCGGGAGAGGGCGAAGGCGGTGGTGGGTGAGGCGGTGTGGGCGTCGTGGACGAGGATGTCGTGCTCGTTGTCGGGGGTGACGGTGACGATGTCGAGGTCGCCGGTGGCCGGGTTGCGGACGACGCCGCGGGACCGGTCGGGGCCGAAGCGGACGGGTTGTGCGTGTTCGAGGCGGATGACGGCCTCTTCGGCGGTCTGCTGGTCCTTGAGGACCTCGAAGGCGCCGTCGTTGAAGATGTTGCAGTTCTGGTAGATCTCGACGAGGGCGGTGCCGGGGTGGGTGGCGGCGGCGCGCAGGACGTCGGTGAGGTGTCTGCGGTCGGAGTCGATGGTGCGGGCGACGAAGGAGGCTTCGGCTCCGAGGGCGAGGGAGACGGGGTTGAAGGGGGCGTCGAGGGAGCCCATCGGGGTGGATTTGGTGATCTTGCCGACTTCGGAGGTCGGGGAGTACTGGCCCTTGGTCAGGCCGTAGATCCGGTTGTTGAACAGCAGGATCTTGAGGTTGACGTTGCGGCGCAGGGCGTGGATGAGGTGGTTGCCGCCGATGGACAGGGCGTCGCCGTCGCCGGTGACGACCCAGACGCTCAGGTCGCGGCGGGAGGTGGCCAGGCCGGTGGCGATGGCGGGGGCGCGGCCGTGGATGGAGTGCATGCCGTACGTGTTCATGTAGTACGGGAAGCGGGAGGAGCAGCCGATGCCGGAGACGAAGACGATGTTCTCGCGGGCCAGGCCGAGTTCGGGCATGAAGCCCTGGACCGCGGCCAGGATCGCGTAGTCACCGCAGCCCGGGCACCAGCGCACCTCCTGGTCCGACTTGAAGTCCTTCATCGACTGCCTGGCCTCGGCCTTCGGAACCAGCGAGAGCGACTCGATCGTGCCCGCGCCCTGCGTGGACGTCTCAGCCATCGATGGCCTCCTTCAGCACGGTGGCGAGCTGTTCCGCCTTGAACGGCATGCCGTTGACCTGGTTGCAGGAGTGCGCGTCGACCAGGTACTTCGCCCGGATGAGCAGGGCGAGCTGCCCGAGGTTCATCTCGGGGATCACCACCTTGTCGTAACGCTTGAGGACCGCACCCAGATTCCCCGGGAAGGGGTTGAGGTGGCGCAGGTGGGCCTGGGCGATGGATTCGCCGGCGGTGCGCAGGCGGCGGACGGCGGCGGTGATGGGACCGTAGGTCGAGCCCCAGCCCAGGACCAGGGTCCGGGCCCCGTGCGGGTCGTCGACCTCGAGGCCGGGCACCTCGATACCGTCGATCTTGGCCTGGCGGATGCGGACCATGAAATCGTGGTTGGCCGGGTCGTAGGAGATGTTCCCGGAACCGTCCTGCTTCTCGATCCCGCCGATCCGGTGCTCCAGCCCCGGTGTGCCGGGCACCGCCCAGGGCCGGGCCAGGGTCTGCGCATCCCGCCGGTAGGGCCAGAACACCTCGCTGCCGTCGTCCAGGGTGTGGTTGGGGCCCTGCGCGAACTGCACCCTCAGATCCGGCAGCTCCTCCAGCTCCGGGATCCGCCACGGCTCCGATCCGTTGGCCAGATAGCCGTCCGAGAGCAGCATCACCGGGGTGCGGTAGACCAGCGCGATCCGGGCCGCCTCCAAAGCCGCGTCGAAACAGTCGGCCGGCGTGCACGGCGCGATCACCGGCACCGGCGCCTCACCGTTACGGCCGTACATCGCCTGCAGCAGATCCGCCTGCTCCGTCTTGGTCGGCAGCCCCGTGGACGGACCGCCCCGCTGGATGTCGATCACCAGCAGCGGCAGCTCCAGCGACACCGCCAGCCCGATCGTCTCGCTCTTGAGCGCCACCCCCGGCCCCGACGTCGTGGTCACCGCCAGCGACCCGCCGAACGCCGCACCCAAAGCCGCCCCGATCCCCGCGATCTCGTCCTCCGCCTGGAACGTACGCACCCCGAAGTTCTTGTGCTTCGACAACTCGTGCAGGATGTCCGAGGCCGGAGTGATCGGATACGAGCCCAGGAACAACGGCAGATCCGACTGCCGCGACGCCGCCACCAGACCATAGGCCAGCGCCAGGTTCCCCGAGATGTTGCGGTAGGTACCCACCGGGAACGCCTTCGCCGCCGGCGCCACCTCGTAGGAGACCGCGAAATCCTCCGTCGTCTCCCCGAAGTTCCAGCCCGCACGGAACGCCGCGATGTTCGCCGCCGCGATCTGCGGCTTCTTCGCGAACTTCGAGTTCAGGAACTTCTCCGTACCCTCGGTCGGCCGGTGGTACATCCACGACAGCAGACCCAGCGCGAACATGTTCTTGCTGCGCTCGGCCTCCTTGCGCGAAAGGTCGAACTCCTTGAGCGCCTCCACCGTCAACGTCGTCAACGGCACCGGATGCAGGCTGTACCCGTCCAGCGACCCGTCCTCCAGCGGACTGACCGCGTACCCCACCTTCTGCATGGCCCGCCTGGTGAACTCGTCCGTGTTGACGATGATCTCCGCACCCCGCGGCAGGTCCCCGACATTCGCCTTCAACGCCGCCGGATTCATCGCGACCAGCACGTTCGGCGCATCGCCGGGAGTAAGGATGTCGTGGTCGGCGAAGTGCAGCTGGAACGAGGACACACCCGGCAACGTCCCGGCCGGCGCACGGATCTCGGCAGGGAAGTTCGGAAGCGTCGAGAGGTCATTGCCGAAGGACGCCGTCTCCGACGTGAACCGGTCACCGGTGAGCTGCATACCGTCACCCGAGTCCCCCGCGAACCGGATGATCACCCGGTCGAGGCG
>NZ_JBHYKH010000775.1:0-2928 GCF_042741275.1 Streptomyces sp. NPDC058964 | reverse complement strand
CGCGTCGACGCCCGCGGCGACAAGGTCCACACTCTGCCCCTGGGAGGCGATGCCTCCCTGGTACCGGCAGTCCAGGCCTACGATCGCGACCGGATCGGCCGGGTCCTGCCCCTCGGCGGACCCGTCCGGGAACCCGGCGTCGTCCGGGTGCTCGCCCAGCAGCTCGCGCACCAGCTGCCCGGCGAGCGCCCGCGGGGTGGGATGGTCGAAGGCGACGGACACCGGCAGTTCCATACCGGTCGCGGCCGACAGCCTCCGCTGCAGGTCGACGATGGCCAGTGAGTCGAGTCCCAGCTGCAGGAAGGGCAGCGACGGATCGAGCTGCCCGCCGGCGTCCCGGCCCGCCGCGCGCAGCGCCGCCCCGGCCTGCTGGACGACGAGCCCGAGCAGCCGCCGCTCCTGGGCGGCCCTGGGCATACCGGTCAACTCGACTGCCGTCACGGGCTGTTCGGAGAGGTCGTGGGCGGGCTGAGCGGCGGACTCGGTCATGGTCACTGAACTCCAGTGTGGTTATGCGACTTCGGTACGGGTCGTGACGAGGCGTGAGGCCGATACCACCTCGCCGCCGCTGAGCAGCAGCTCCACCGGAGCCGGGCGGCCCAGGAAGAGGAGCAGGCTGGCGGTGGGTCCGTAGGCGCCCATGTTCGGCACCGCGAGCACGTCGCCCGGCTCCGGCGGCGGCATCCGGACCGAGCGGGACAGCAGGTCTCCGGGAGTGCACAGCGGGCCCGCCAGGCTGACGGGGACCGGTTCGCCCGCGCGGTGGAAGGCCGGGTCCACGGACAGCGGCAGCAGCCGGCCGAGGCCGGCCATGCCGCCGAGGGTGTTGATGCCGGCGTCGAGGATCGCGAAGGTGCGGCCCCGGCTCTCCTTGACGTTGGTCACGGACGTCAGCAGACGCCCGCTGTCGCCGACCAGGTGCCGGCCCGACTCGCAGGCGATCTCCACCCCGCCCTCGCGCCAACGCGGCAGCCGGGTGTCCAGGGCCTTCTCCAGTGCGGCGCGCAGATTCGGGTAGACGGGCCGGTCGCCGGGAACCGAGTACGGCGCGGCGAAACCTCCGCCGATGTCCAGCATCCGCAGGGGGAGCCCGAGTTCGTCCTCCAGCCTCGCCGCCTGCTCGATCGTCGCCGCGAACTCGGCGATCAGGCTCTCCTCGTCCTTGGAGTTGGACAGCGGGAAGAAGTGTGCCCCGGCCACCTCCGTGCCCGGCACGTCGAGCAGCGCGGGCAGCAGGTCCGGCAGGGTTTCCGCGTCGATGCCGAACTGCGAGGGCGTCCCCGTCATGCGGATGCTGGTGGTCGCCGCGGCCGCCGCGCTGTTGACGCGCAGCAGCACCTGGGCCACCGCTCCCTGGCGCACCGCCTGCGCGCCCAGCCGGCGCAGGTCCCCCGCGGACTCCACGGAGAACGTGCGCACCCCCTCGGCGAGCGCCACGGCCAGCTCACCGGCCGTCTTGCCGGGACCCGAATAGAGGATCGACTCCGCCGGGTGACCGGCCTCCAGCGCGGAGGCCAGCTCGCCGGTGGAGCACACCTCGGCACGGCAGCCGCCGGGGCCCTCGCGCAGCGCGCGGACCAGACCCGGGTGCGGGTTGGCCTTGAGCGAGTAGTAGAGCGTGATCCCGTCGGGCAGGGCGGCGCGCAGATCGGTGCGGGCCCGGACCACCCGGTCGAGGTCGTACACGTACAGCGGCGATCCGTAGCGAGCCACCAACTCACGGTCCAGTGAGATCTGTTCGGATTCGGAGGTCACTTGGCGCCCTCGGCGTCGAGCAGTGCCGCCAGCTGCTGCTTCGCGTTCTTGCCGTTCGAGGTCAGCGGGAACGCGTCGAGCACCTTGCACAGCGCGGGCACCTTCACGGCCTCCAGCCGCGTCGCCAGCTCGCGCAGCACCGCCTGCGGGGTGAGCTCGTCCGACTCCACGAAGATCATCAGGTCGCGGTCGGCGGTCGGCTTGAGGGCGGCCGCGTTGCGTACGCCCGGGATGTCCATCGCCGCGCCCTCGATCTCGATCGTGGACACGCGCATGCCCTTGCGCTTGAACATGTCGTCGCGGCGGCCCTCGAAGTAGAGGTAGCCGTCGGCGTCGACCCGGCCGTAGTCGCCGGTGAACAGGCGGGTCCCGCCGGTCGTCGGGTCGGGCCGGTAGGTGCGCGCGGTGATCTCCGGCAGGTTCCAGTACCCGGCCATGACGTGCGGGCCGGTCACCGTGATCTCGCCGCTCTCGCCGGCCGGCACCTCGTTCCCGTCGGGGTCGAGGATCGCCACCCTGGTCCCCGGGATAGGCAGGCCGGAGGAGCCGGGCCGCTCGTGGTCCTGGTCCGGCGGCATGATCGTGATGCGCTTGCACTCCGAGATGCCGTACATCCGCACCACCCGGGCACCCGGGAAGCACTTCCACAGGCCGTCGATGATCCGCTGCTCCAGCGCGGCCCCGGTGCTGGTGAACATGCGCAGCCGGGTCGGGCGGGGGTCGCGGGGGGGGGGCGCGCGGCGCCGCCCCCCCCCCCCCGCGGGCCGCCCGCCGTAGCGCGACCTGGAGTGGGCGCTCGACGACCCGGCCTACGACACCGCGCCCTGGGACTCCACGGTCCGCAAGGGCTTCCGCAACAAGCTGGAGGGCTGGGGCACCGGCCGCGGCAGCGTCTCCTGGCGCAACCACAACCGCGTGCACCGCTGGGTCGGCGGGGCCATGGTCGGCGGCGCCTCCGTCAACGACCCGGTGTTCTGGCTGCACCACGCCTTCGTCGACCTCCAGTGGTCCCGCTGGCAGGCCCGGCACAAGAACACCCGCTACCTGCCCGCCGAGCCGCCCGGCCGGGGCAGCGCGCAGCACGGCCGGGTGGTCGCGCGGCACGAGCGGCTGCCGCCGTGGGACGTGACACCGGACGAGCTGGAGGACCACAGCCGGATCTACCGGTACGCC
>NZ_JBHYKH010000774.1:0-2930 GCF_042741275.1 Streptomyces sp. NPDC058964 | reverse complement strand
GGACCGAGCACCGCAACTGGCTACCACCCGCACCGGACACCGTGACCATCACGCGGCACGGCACAAGCTAAGTCACCGGCATTGGGCCTAGCCCTCGAGCGGTCGGTGCACCTCGCCCGTTCCCAGGGTGATCACGGCCCGGGGCCGCATGGGCCCCTCGTCGCGCCGGGACAGCACGACCACCTCGTCGACCACGGCCGGAAGCGTTCCGAGCCGCACGGCACACTCGGCGGCAAGGCTCTTCGGGTCCTGGGTGCGCCCCAGGGACAGATGCGGGGTGAAGCGGCCACCGCGCCCGTGGCACAGCGGGAACCTCCGCCCCAGCTTCCGCTGGAGACCGGCCCATGGCGCCGGGTCTGCCGCGGCCGGATCGAGCCACACCGTCGCGTAGTGCCGGTGCAGGAAGTACCGCACCCCGGCCAGGCGCGCCGGGAACGGCGTGCTCTCCGCCGCCGAAGCGGCCAGCAACGGCAGGGCCCGCGCGAACTCCTCCTCCGGCACGAACCCGAACAGCAGATTCACATGCGGCGGCCACCGCCGTACCTGCGGATCGTGCTCCCAGCGGATGTCCTGAATCACCGGCCAAAGCTCCCGGGGCGGCAGCCACGCAACAGCCGACCTGGCCGTCGGCGCCACTTCCAGGGCATCCAGCGGCTCGGCCCCGCCGAAGACCGGATTCCCGTCCACCTGCCCATGGTCCCAGAGCGGGCGCAGCCCCGAAGCACCGAACGGGTCCGCCGCACGGCACCGGCTCGTGTCGCGATGAAGTCCCGCAGCCGGGACATACTCGTACGTCGGAACATACTTGTGTGTATCACCGCGAAACGCGCAATTGTTACGAGCGGATCGCATCGCAGCACGGGAGGCATCATGAGTCAGCAGCCGATCCCCCTGCCCTACGACGATCCCTCCTTCGTCATGGATCCCTTTCCGTTCTACGGGCAGCTACGCGAGGACGGCCCGGTGCGCCGCGCCATCCTCGCCGGCGGCCTCGAGGCCTGGCTGGTCACACGCTACGAGGACAGCCTCGCCGCGCTGTCGGATCCGCGGCTGAGCAGCGACATCCGCGACGCGTCGGACCCACGCCTCATGCAGCGGCTGCCCACGACGGAGCGCGAATCCTTTCTGAGCAACATGCTCCGTGCCGACCCACCCGATCACACCCGCCTGCGCCGCCTGGTCTCGAAGGCGTTCACCGCGCGCAGGGTGGCCGAGCTGCGGCCCCGCGTACAGGCCATCGCCGACGACCTGCTCGACGCGGTGGTGCCGGCCGGCCGCGCGGACCTCGTCGAGGACTTCGCGCTGCCGCTTCCGGTCACCGTTATCAGCGAGCTCCTCGGGGTGCCCGTGGCGGACAGGCACGACTTCCAGCGCTGGACCGACGACATGGTCAACCGCGCCATGGAGCCGCCGGACCCGGCCGTGGTGGAGCGAGCGTGGCGGCACATGCGCTCGTACGTCACCAAGCTCCTCGAGGCCAAACGCGCGCGGCCGGGCGACGACCTGCTCAGCGCGTTGATCATCGCCCGCGACGAGGAGCAGCGACTGGACGAGGACGAGCTCATCGCCATGGCATTCCTGCTGCTGGTAGCGGGATACATCACCACGGTCAACCTGATCGGCGGGGGCATCGCCGCACTGCTCACCCACCCCGACCAGCTGGGGATGCTCCGGGACGACGCGGCGCTGCTGCCGAACGCGATCGAGGAGTTCCTCCGCCACGACGGGCCGGTCAACCCGGGGATCGCCCGGTTCGCGCGCGAGGACGTCGAGATCGCCGGGGTGGCCATCCCGCGCGGGGCGACCGTGGTGATCGCCTCGGCCATCGCCGACCGCGATCCGGCGCGGTTCCCCGATCCCGATCGCCTGGACATCGGCAGGCGCGACAACGCACACCTCGCGTTCGGGCACGGCATCCACTACTGCCTCGGAGCGCCGCTGGCCCGGCTGGAGGGGCAGGTCGCCATGGCCACCGTGCTGCGCCGCCTGCCCGATCTCGAGCTGGCCGTACCGCCCGGCGAACTGCGCTGGAGACTCGGTGGACTGCGTGGCCCCGAGCACCTGCCCGTCACGTTCACCCCCGGCCACACGGCGTCGGCGTTCACGGACCCCAGGGGAGAAGCGCGTCACCCCGCGGCCAGTCGTCACGGCCGATGACCCGGATTTCTTCGTCCGTCGGCGCGCACCGGTCGCGCAACCCGTTTCCGCCCTCTGGCGGACACGCGTAGACCTCGGGCACCATCTCCCTGCACCGCCTGCACAGCCGCCCCACAGGAAGCACGGCCAACAGCAGGAAGGGTCCCCATGAAGGCCACACGGATCACGAAGACCCGCGCCGCCCTGACCGCACTCGCCCTCGTCGTCGCCCCCGGCGTCGCCGTCCTCGGCACCGCCACCGACGCCTTCGCCGTCACCAAGATCAGCCACGCCACCGCCACCCAGATGTTCCGCCAGGTCGGGATCACGTGGTCGTCCTCCGGCAACTGCTCCGACCGCAACAACTCGACGTGTACGTCTTTCGAGCAGCTCAACCTCGCCACCGCCCAGGGCGCACAGACCCTCAAGAGCGCGAGCGGCTGCGCCCTCAACATCACCGGCGGTACGGAAACCGGCCACGCCTCCGGCACGTACTCGCACTGGAACGGCTACAAGCTCGACTACGGCAAGAACACGTGCATCGGGAACTACATCAAGAACAACTTCACGTACATCGGCCTCCGCGGCGACGGCGCCCCGCAATGGCGGTCGGGTTCCGGCAACATCTACGCCGACGAGGGCAGCCACTGGGACGTCCTCTACTACAACTGCGGCGGCTGCTGAGCCGGTCCGTGGTCCGCCGCCGGCCCCACGCCGCGCCCGGGCGCGGGCGGGCGGGGGCCCCCCCCGGGTGCCGGTCAGGGGCTGGGGCGGGGGGGGGGGGTGGGGGTGCG
>NZ_JBHYKH010000773.1:0-2935 GCF_042741275.1 Streptomyces sp. NPDC058964 | reverse complement strand
GGCGCGGTGCGCGGGCGGCGTCCGTCGCACCGGGCGGCCGTCCGGGCCGCCGCGGAGACGGCGACGGGCAGCCGGTGCGCGCGGGGTGTGTGGAAGGCCGCGAGGAAGACGGCGACGAAGACCAGTCCGATGGTCAGCACGGTCATCACGGGCTTGACCACCGCACGCGTGCCCGTCAGCCCCGGACGCCGGGGCGGGGCGTCCGTCCGCGGCGCCGGATGGTGACGGTGCCGCGTCGGGGTCTGCGTCGTCATCGCCTCGGCGTCGGACGGGTGACTCTGGCTGATGGATGCAGCGTTCATGACTCCTCGGCTGGCTCGTCGACCGCTATCATGTAAGGCACCTTATATAAGGTATCGAATAAGTTAACATATACATGTAACAGGCACGTGGAGGACGTCCGTGACGGTGAAGGACCCCGCCGAGCGCATCGGATATCTGGTCTGGCAGCTCTCACAGGCCTACGCGCAGCGGATCGAGCAGGCTCTGCGGCCGCTCGGGCTGACCCAGGCGCAGTACAGCGCTCTCGTCCGGCTCAGCCGCGACGGAGCGCTGTCGAGCGCCGAGCTCGCCCGCCGCTGTGGCGTGACGGCCCAGTCCATGGGCACCGCTCTGCGGGATCTGGTGGAGCGCGGGCTCGTCGAACGGCACGCCCACGCCACCCACGGAAAGATCATCGACATGACGGTCACGGACGCCGGCCAGGCGCTGGCACGGCGCGGGGAGACCGCGCTCGAGCCGTGCGAGCGGGAGGCCCTGGAGCCGTTCGCGCCCGGGGAGCGGGAGCAGGTGCGCGCGATGCTTCAGAGGATGCTGGGTGCTCTCAATCCCCGGGCGCTGGGACCCGCCGCCGGGCACCCGCACCCGAACTGATCGCCTCCCCCACCCGTCCGCTCACCGGTAGTCGGGGTTGGGTGCGTCGGGGCGGCAGCCCGCGTCCCACTCCGAGCGCTGGTTGCCGTGGGCGGGGATGCCACCGGAGCGTTTGAGCAGGGCGGCCAAGTGCATCAGGTTCCAGGTCATGAAGGTGGTGTTGCGGTTGGTGAAGTCGTTCTCCGGGCCGCCCGAGCCCGGGTCCAGGTACGACGGCCCGGGCCCCGCCGCGCCGATCCAGCCCGCGTCGGCCTGCGGCGGGATGGTGTACCCCAGGTGCTGGAGGCTGTAGAGGACGTTCATCGCGCAGTGCTTCACGCCGTCCTCGTTACCGGTGATCAGACAGCCGCCGACGCGGCCGTAATAGGCGTACTGCCCGGCGGAGTTGAGCAGCCCGGAACCGGCGTACAGCCGCTCGATCACCTTCTTCGTCTCCGACCCGTTGTCGCCCAGCCAGATCGGCCCGGCCAGTACCAGGATGTCGGCGGCCATCACCCGCTCGTACAGCGCCGGCCAGGCGTCCGTGGCGAAGCCGTGCTCGGTCATGTCCGGGTAGACGCCGGGCGCGATGTCGTGGTCGACGGCCCGGATCTCGTCAGTGGTCACCCCGCGCTCGTCCATGATGGCCCGGCTCTTGTCGATCAGCCCCTGCGTGTTGCTCACCTGGGGGGAGGGCTTGAGGGTGCAGTTGACGAACAGGGCGGCGAGGTCGTCGAAGCGGTACGGGCCGTCGGCCGGGTTCGGGTGCACTGTCATGACGACAGCTTCTCCCAATGATCTCCTGTTGTCCCTCGGGCTCGTCCTTACGGAGTGGTGACATGCCGGGTCCGGTCGTGCCGTCCGCCGGGCTCGCGGACCTAGCGTGTGGGACATGCGTGTACTGGTCACCGGCGGTGCCGGGTTCATCGGGTCCCATGTCGTCGAGGCGCTCGCGGCGCGCGGTCACGAGCCCGTGGTCTTCGACGTGCGGGCCGATTCCGGCGGCGACGTGCGCAACCCGGCTGCGGTCGCCCGCGCCCTGTCCGGCATCGACGCCGTGTGCCATCAGGCGGCCATGGTCGGCCTGGGCAGGGGGTTCACCGACGCGGCCGAGTACGTCTCCCGCAACGACCTGGGCACCGCCGTAGTGCTGACCGCCATGGCGGACGCCGGAGTACGACGCCTGGTGCTGGCCGGGTCGATGGTCGTCTACGGCGAGGGCCGGTACGAGTGCGAACGGCACGGCACCGTACGGCCGGGGCCGCGGGCCGTCGCCGACCTCGACGCGGGTCGCTACGAACCGGTGTGCCCGAGGTGCGGGCAGGAACTGACACCCGGACTGGTCGGCGAGGACGCCCCGGTGGACCCGCGGAACGTGTACGCCTCGACGAAGCTGGCCCAGGAGCATCTGGCGGCCGCCTGGGCGCGGTCGACCGGTGCGGCGGCGGTGTCGCTGCGGTACCACAACGTGTACGGCCCGGGGATGCCCCGGGACACCCCCTACGCGGGCGTCGCCTCCTTCTTCCGGTCGGCACTGGCCAGGGGGGAGGCGCCGCGGGTCTTCGAGGACGGGCGTCAGCGGCGGGACTTCGTGCACGTACGGGACGTGGCGGCGGCCAACGTGACGGCGCTGGAGGCGGATCCGGCCGGCGGAACGCTCACCGCGTACAACACGGGCAGCGGCGAGCCGCACACCGTCGGCGAGATGGCTCGCGCGCTGGCCGCCGCGTACGGCGGCCCCGAACCCCTCGTGACCGGCGAGTACCGGCTGGGCGACGTACGGCACATCACGGCGGACTCGGCACGGCTGCGGGCCGAGCTGGGCTGGGAGCCCGAGGTCGGATTCGACACGGGGATGCGCGAGTTCGCGCGGGCGGGGCTGCGCGGGGAGGAACCGGGCGGGCGGTGACGGCCGCGGGCGCCGGGCACAGAACGGCACCGGCAGCCCGGCGGGTTGTGACCGCCGCCCCGCGCCACCGCCCGGCCGCAGGCGCTGGACGGCAACAACCGACCCCCTGGGGCCGGGCCCTGACGAGATCCCGGGTCGGTGCCAGGCCGCAACGCTCGGCGCACGGGCCCGGTC
>NZ_JBHYKH010000772.1:0-2957 GCF_042741275.1 Streptomyces sp. NPDC058964 | reverse complement strand
GTGTCGAGCATGGACCTGCCGAACGCGTTCGCGACAGGACGCAGCGCGGACCATGCCGTCCTCTGCGTGACGACGGGCCTGCTGCGGCGGCTGGAGCCCGCCGAACTGGAGGGCGTGCTGGCGCACGAGCTGTCGCACGTGGCGCACAAGGACGTCGCCGTGATCACGGTCGCGTCCTTCCTCGGCGTGCTGGCCGGCCTGATGGTGCGGTTCGCCTTCTACTCACAGCTCTTCCGCGGCCGCAGGGACCAGAACACCATCGCCGTCCTCGGGGTCGTGATGGGTGTCTCGGCGGCCGTGTACGCGATCAGCTTCCTGCTGATCCGGGCCCTGTCCCGGTACCGTGAACTGGCGGCGGACCGCGCGGCCGCGCACCTCACCGGGCGCCCCTCCGCGCTGGCCTCCGCGCTCACCAAGGTCTCCGGCGACATCGCCCGCATCCCGACCCAGGACCTGCGCACGGCCCAGGCGTTCAACGCCTTCTTCTTCACACCGGCGCTGGGCTCCGAGCCCGGACTGGCCGGGTTCCTCTCGACCCACCCCAGCCTGGAGAAGCGACTGGAACAGCTGGGGCAGATCTCCACCGAGCTGGGTGAGGCGGCGACGCCGGGAAAGGCGGGCTGAGCATGGGGCTGCTGGACATCCTGCTGGGCCGTACGAAGCCCCTCGCACCCGACCTCGACCAGCTGTTCGCGCTGCCGTCGGCGGCCGTGACGCTCCAGGCCGCGGCCGGGTTCGCGCCGACCGGGGAGGGAGCGGTGTGCTTCGCCACGGTCGAGGGCGCGGCCTTCGAGCAGACGCACCGGGAGGTCCAGGCGCTCCTCGACGCGGACGCGGACCGCAGTGGCCCTCCGGTGGGACTGCGGCAGGACGACTACGGCTACTCCTGGCTGGTCTCGCAGCGCGCTCCGGATCAGCTCCCGCAGCTGGTCAACGACCTGCACGCGGTGAACAGTTCGATGGAGGTCAACGGCTTCGGCCCGCAGCTGCTCTGCTCGCTCGTGGGGTTCCGGGACGACTCCGGCCGCGCCCTGGCCCTCGTGTATCTCTACAAACGGGGTGCGTTCTATCCGTTCGCGCCGCTGCCCGGTACCGCACAGCGGCGCGACAACGCGCTGGAGCTCCAGATGAAGACGCTCCTCGCCAACGACCTGCGGATCGAGCAGGATCTGAGCCGCTGGTTCCCGGTGTGGGGAGCCCCCGGCCTGTGACCGGAGGCTCCCGCGTGGCTCACCCGCTCTTCTCGCGCTCCTGACGGCGGGCCTCGAAGGGGCGCTCGCGACGGTAGCGGCGCTCCCACTTGGCCTGACGGTCACGGCGCTCACGGTAGGCCTGGTAGGTGGTGGGCGCGCCCGGCTGTGCTCCCCCGGCGGACGGGGTCCCGCCCCGCCCGTGGCGCACGTACAGGAAGAGCAGGGCCACGGCGGCGAGCCACCAGGTGTGGTTTCCGAATCCGAGGATCACCAGGACGGCGGTCCCGGACAGGACGACGGTGCCCATGACGGTCCTCCGTTCGTTTCGGTGTGTGATCGGCGTGACTCCAGCGTAGGGAAGCGGTCACTCGGAGTGCATCCCCATTTTCCGTGGGTGAATGGGCGTCATGAGCGAGCTCGTCTCCCTCACTCACGAGTACGACGGCGAACGCCCTCGCCGGAGTGCGACGGCGGTCCCGGGCGGGCCGCCGTCGTTCTGCCGAACGGCTGGGGCAGGGGCCACCCGAGCCGCTCGGCGGGCGGCTCGAGGCCCATGTGGCCGCGCTGCGGGAGCGACACGCCTGAACCGGCCTCACGGAACGGCGGCTCAAACCCCCGGCGACGCCTGCACCACGCCCGCGGCAATGGCGGCACCGAGCGCGGCGTGGTCGGCGAGGGACTGCTCGGCGTAGCTCAGCGCGAAGTCGGCGATGGCCCGGTCGAAGGTGTCGGTGGTGCCCAGGTATCCGGCGATGGCGATGCGGTCGCCGGAGCGGGCGTGGGCGCGGGCCAGCGTGGTGCCGCACAGCCTCGCGTACTCGACGAGCCCGGCGGGCGCCATCGCGGCGACGTCGGCCGAACCCTTCATGTCACGCAGCTGGCGCCAGTAGAAGGCGCGGCCCTGCGGTCCGGTCATCCAGCCGAGGAAGATGTCGCTGGCGGCCTGCAGCAGCCGCTGCCCCGCCACCACACGGTGTCCGGGGTGGACGTACGGACCGCTGGGCAGGTGCTGCTCCAGTACGGACTTCGTGGCCTCCTTGATCTGCAGGAACAGCGGGTCGTTCTGGTCCCGTCCGGCCAGGAGCACGATGAAGCAGCGGGTGCCGACGCTGCCGACGCCCACGACCTTGCGGCTGGCCTCGACGAAGCGGTAGCGGTCGAGGAGGACCCGGCGGTCCTCGGTGAGCGTGGAGCGGTAGTCGCTGAAGATCTTGCGCAGGGAGGCCATGTCGGGGGCGCCGGCGGGTTCGAGGAGCGGCGGGTCCTGGATGATGCGCGGCCGCCCGTCGACCACCTCCGTCAGTTTGCCGAGGGCCTGCAGGCTGGTGCGGCGCCGGGCCCGGGTGAGGGTGGACTCGACCTGGCCGCGGCGACGGGCGGAGCGGGCGTAGGTGAGCAGGCTCTGGGCATCGATGCGCTCGTACCAGACGACGAGCTCGCCGAGCTCGGCCAGCCGCCGCATGGACGTCCGGTAGGCGGCGACGGCGGCCAGGACCGCGGCACGGACCCTGGCCTCGGGGAACCCGTTGTCCCGGCCGGCCACCGCCACACTGGCGGTGAGCCGTTTGATGTCCCACTCGAAGGGCCCGGGGAAGGTCTCGTCGAAGTCGTTGAGGTCGAAGAGCAGCGCCCGCTCCGGGGAGGCGTACACCCCGAAGTTGAGCAGATGGCCGTGGCCGCACAGCTGCACGGTCAGCCCGGTGCTGGGCTGCGAGGCGAGGTCGGAGGCCATGACGGCGGCCGCGCCGCGCAGGAACGCGAACG
>NZ_JBHYKH010000771.1:0-2958 GCF_042741275.1 Streptomyces sp. NPDC058964 | reverse complement strand
GGGCCTATCAGCGCGCCCCCCCCCCCCGCCCGCGCCCCGCGGCGGCGACGGCGGCCCGTGACGTATGCCGACTAGGCGGCCTGCCTGCGCGAGCGACTCACCGGGGCCGAGCGGGAGCGGCTGATCGCCCACTGGCGCACCCGGCTGTCCGGAGTGCCCGTCCTGGAGCTGCCCACGAGCCGACCACGGCCGGCCGTCGCGAGCCACCGCGGCCGCCGCGAACTGCTGCGCATACCGTCTGACGTGGCGCACCGGCTGCGCACGCTGTGCCGGGCCGAGGGCGTCACCCTGTTCATGGGCCTGCTGGCCCCGTTGCAGGTGCTGCTCGGTCGGTACGCCGACGAGAGCGATGTCGCCGTGGGCACGCTGACAGGAGGACGGCCTCGTCCCGAACTGGACGATGTGGTCGGCTACTTCGTGAACACTGTCGTTCTGCGCACCGACCTGTCCGGCGACCCGACCTGGCGCGAGCTGCTGGGCCGGGTCCGCGAGGTCGCGCGGCAGGCGTACGCGCACCAGGAGCTGCCCTTCGAGACGCTGGTGGCGGAGCTGAGCCCTGAGCGCGACCTGAGCCGCAACCCGCTCTTCCAGGTGCTCTTCGCCCTGCACGAGGAGCCGAGGGCCGGTCATCTGCCCGAACTGTACGACCGCAAGGAACTGGAGGGACGGCTCGGCACCGCCCGCTTCGACCTCGCCCTCGACGTGACGGACCACGCCACCGGGGCCGGTGACCTCAGCATCTCCGTCGAGTACGCCACCGACCTGTTCGACGCGCACTTCGCCCGAGGCCTCGGCCGGCACTTCCTGCGGGTGATCGAGCAGATGGTCTCCGACACCACGTCCCGACTGTCCGAACTGGAGATCGTCTCGGCCGACGAACTGCGCGCCCTGTCCCTCGGCGACCGCGCCGAGCCGCTGCCCGAGCCGACCACCCTGGTCCGCCTGTGGGACCGTCAGGTGCGGACGACCCCGGACGCGGTCTGTGTCGTGGGCGACGGCAGGTCGCTGACGTTCGTCGAGATCGACGCGCGGGCCAGCGCGCTGGCCCGGGAGCTGCGTGCCAGGGGAGTGCGCCCCGAAAGCCTGGTCGCGGTCTGCCTGGAACGCTCGGTGGAGCTGGTGGTCGCCCTGCTCGGCGTGCTGAAGGCGGGCGGCGCCTATGTGCCGCTCGACCCCGGCTACCCGACGGACCGGCTGCGGTACCTGCTCGCCGACTCGGGCGTACACCTGGTCGTCGCGGACCCCGGGCACCCCACCTCCGCCCTGTTCGGAGACGGCGTCCGGCTCGTGACAGTGGACCAGGAGCCGGGGGAGGACCCCGGGCTGGCCGAGGAGGCGCAACCGCACCACCTCGCCTACGTGATCTACACGTCTGGATCGACCGGCAACCCCAAGGGTGTCGCGATCACCCACGCCAACATCACCGGGTTCCTGGAGTGGAACCAGCGGCTGTGCCGGCTCACCGGGCAGGACCGGGCCCTGCTCAACCACTCGGTGGCGTTCGACAACTCGGTCTGGGAGATCTTCCAGTGCCTGCTGTCCGGCGCCGAACTGCACCTGGCGAGCGCCACCGCCGCCTATGACCCCGAGGAGTTCCTGCGGGAAGTCGCCGAGCGCGGCATCACCACGCTCAACGCGACGCCCTCGCAGATGCGGATCCTGCTGGAGTCTGGTACGGATCCTGCTCCGCGACTCGCCCCCGTACGCCTGGTGTTCACCGGGGCCGAGGCCGTGCCGCACGACGTGGCCCGCCGCATCCTGGCTTCCACGGCGCCTGGATGTCAGGTCTTCAACGAGTACGGGCCCACCGAAGCGACCGTCACCTCGGCGTACTGCCCGATCACCGAGGAGTCGCTCGACCGGCACAGCCACCTCCCGAGCGTCCCGTTCGGCAGGGCGACGGACAACGCGCACCTCTACGTACTGGACCAGCGGCTGCGCCCGGTCGTCCCGGGCTGTCGCGGGGAGCTGTACGTCGGCGGCAGTGCGGTCGGTCGCGGCTATCTCGGCAAGCCGGCCCGCACAGCCGCGGCGTACCTGCCCGACCCGTATGCCGTGGAGCCCGGCGCCCGCATGTACGCCACGGGTGACGTGGTCCGGCTTTTGCCCGATGGGAATCTGGTCTTTCTCGGCCGCAACGACCACCAGGTCAAGGTGCGCGGCTTCCGCATCGAGCTCGGCGAGATCGAGGCCGCGCTCCAGAGCCACCCCGCGCTGGCCGACTGCGTGGTGGCCGTGCGCCGCATCGGCGCCGGTGCAGACCAGCTGGCGGCCTACCTGATTCCCGAGCTCCCCGACCGACCCGTCCCTGAACCGGCCGAACTGCGCGCCCACCTGGCAGAGCGGCTTCCGCCCTACATGCTGCCGCAAAGCTACACCGTGATCGCCGAGATCCCCCTCACACCGAACGGCAAGGTCGACCGGAACGCACTGCCCGACCCACGCCCGGCGTCCGACCGGGCACCGGCCGGCCGTCGGAACCTCACCAAGCAGCAGCTCCTCGTCGCCGACGTGTGGCGGGAGTGCCTGGGCGTCGAGGACGACTTCGGCCCACAGGACGGCTTCTTCGACGTCGGCGGCTCCTCGTTGACCATCACCATGGTCGCGAGCCGACTTGGCGAGCGACTCGGGCGCCGGGTCCCGCCGGTCCTCCTGTTCAGAAACCCCACCGTTGCGGGCCTCGCCGAGGCCCTGGAGGCGCACGCGCGGCGATGAGCAGAACAACCGGCACCGGCGTCGCTCCGGTCGCCGCCCGTTCGCCGGGGCACGCGCCGAAGCAGGCGCTCCTGAACCGCGGCTGCGCCGTCGTCCTCGTTCGGAGCACGGTGCGGCCGCGGCCGCGAGACCGCGCGGCGCGTGACGAGCCGAACGTCTGGCGCCGTCCCCGAGTGCGGGCGGCGCGGCTGACCGCCTTGTCCCAGGGTGGCATGCCGCCCGGCACCGGAGGGGCTGCCGGCC
>NZ_JBHYKH010000770.1:0-2961 GCF_042741275.1 Streptomyces sp. NPDC058964 | reverse complement strand
GGTGGCGGTGGTCCCGGTGGTCGTGGTGCCGGTGGTCCCGGTGGTCCCGCCGGTGGTGGTGCCGGTGGTGCCGGTGGTGCCGGTGGTGCCGGTGGTCGTGGTGCCGGTGGTCGTGGTGCCGGTGGTGCCGGTGGTCGTGGTGCCGGTGGTCCCGGTGGTCGTGGTGCCGGTGGTCCCGGTGGTCCCGGTCGTGGTGGCACCCGTGGTTCCACCGGTAGTGCCAGCCGCGCAGTCCGGCCGGGTGATGGTGTTGGTGTCCAGCGTCACGGCACCGTTACGGGCCAGCGCCCGCCCCTCGATGGTCGCGTTCGTGGTGACACTGATCGAGGTCAAGGCCAGGATGTTGCCCACGAAGGCGGTGCCGGTGCCGAGAGTGGCCGAACTGCCGACCTTCCAGAACACATTGCACGGCGAGGCGCCGTTGATGAGGGATACGCGACTGCCGGACTCCGTCGTCAGACCCGAACCGACCTGGAACACCCAGACGGCGTTGGGGTCCCCCTGGGCATCCAGGGTGAGGGTGCCCGTGAGCCCGAGAGTGGAGGAAGCGGTGTAGACGCCCGGAACCAGCGTCAGGCCACCGGCATCCGGGGGGAGCGCCCCGTCGGAGGCCTGCCCGGCAGCGTCGTCGTACGCCGCGATCAGGTCGGTCTGGGCATCCTGAGCCTCAGTGTCCGCGGAGTGCTGGGTCCCGTTCACCACGGCGGGCGGACCGTATCCGCTGATGGAGGTTCCCGGAGACACTCCGACATCTCCGGTGATTACCGAGGGGCCGGTGTTGGTGGTTGCCGAACCGGCCAGTACCGCGAAGCTGTCTGCCCTGCCCAGATCCACAAACGTGGCGAGGGCACTTGCCTGTGTCGGCGTCACGGCGATTACAACAGCGGAGGTCACCACGGCAAGTACCGCCGCGGTCCATACCGACAAAGTGCGCCGTAGAGGCGCGACAGGGATATTGAGCGTCATCGAAGGGCCAACTCCTGTGAGGGGATGGTGACGTGTTTGGCGATTCGCAGTCACGCAGAATCACCTGTTTCTGTCGCTGGCATATTACTCAGGAGCATGTGCCGCGTTACGATTCATGGAGTGATTAATGGGCTAGATGGTCGAGTCTGCTTAGTCGGGACGAGTGACACAGTGGTGTTACTGCCCAGGTCAGTGCTGGCGGCGTATCAATGCAGCTGCAGCCCCTGGGTCAACACCGACCCGGCACCGACATCTCACCGGTATGTTGAGTGAATAAGCAGTCCCGCAGTTCTCTCCTGAAGAGTAGTCATTGCATCACTCGCGGAGCGAAATACGTATCGCGAGAAGATAATTAAAGGCTTTTGCGTGAGGCATAGGGAGGCAACCGACTTCTACGCGTCACCGGATCGGTGCTTTTCCGCGATCTTGGGATCCGAGAAGGGGTCGTCCGCAGCCTGCGGGAAGGGCGGCGGCTCCTTGTCCACAAGCTGCATTACGGGATTCCGCGGAAAGCCTCGGCACGAGGCGCTCCGCTCAGCAGGGTGTGAGCCTGATCCAGGCAGCTGACATCCGTGAGTTGTGCAACCGCGATGTCTTCGACCTGGAGGGCCACAATCTCGGCTGCTCGAAGCTGTCTACGTGCAGACCACCACCGATCAACCGACCGGCCATGGCCGCTGTCCGCTCCGGCCTGCCCACCCACCGGCATCTGGTCTTCGTCAGGGACCGGTGGCGAACAACGACTTGCGCCGCCGGCGAGCTGCGCCCAGCCCAGGGGCAGGCGGTCCACTCGTGTGGTCTTCCTGCTGATCATCGGCGTCGTGCTCCTTGTGGCCGACCTGGCCCTCGCCGCCGTGGGGTTCTCCTGACGCCCCCCTCGGCCCCTCCTCCACGGACTGCGGTGGCGGACGACCTGGGCCTGGTGTTCCGTTCAGTTCATCGGTCCGCATCGGTCCGCCGGGCGTCGGCGAGGAGTATCCTGGTGATTACCGAGAGCATTTCGTACACCGGCTTCCACGCCGGGTCGTTCTCGGCGATTCAAGACAACCGGGCCGGCCGTGACCGGCCCGGGGTTGGGTCCGCATCATGACCAGGACCATTCTGTTGACGCCCGCGGTCGAGGACCGGCCCCTTTCTTCGTTGCCGCCCCGAATCGTCCTGGCACCCGCCGACACCGCCCCGGCCCTGATCGACGGTGCCTGGTGGCCCCGCTCCCGCGACCTGAAAGCGGAGCTTCCGGCGCTCATCGAGGCCCTCGACCCGCTGTGGGGGCGGATCACCCGAGTAACGGTGAACCCCACGTTCTGGCCGGTCATCCCGCGAAAGGTGGCCGTCCACGGGCACGTCGTGCACGTCGGCTGGTTCGAGGCCGAGCAAGACCGGCACAAGCTACTGCTGCTCTCCTACACCGTGGGCCGCTGGGACCTGCTGGTGATTCCACCGGAGACAGAGCCGGCCACTGCGACCCGACTGATGACCACGGCCACCGACCCGGCGCAAAGCCTCACGGCGACCGGCCTGATCGACGAGGCCGAACGCTTCCGGACCGCGGCAGAGGCGGCGGCCGACTCGGACTCGTTCTGGGAAGCGGCCTGGGACTCCGAGGGCGGACACGACTCCCGCCGGCCGGCCTCGCGTATGCCTGCCGGAGTTGTCATCGACCACGTGCCGAGCCCGGCAGACGGAGTGTGAGAGGCATGGACACCTTCGCGACGGTGAGTGTGCTCCTCGGGATGATCGCCTTGGGCGTGATCGTGATTCAGCTGTTCACCGTGAACCACGATGATCGCGTGGCGACCTTGCCGTCCGGCCGTCCCCAGCGGTGGCGGCTGTGGCCGCGACACCGCACAGAGAAGTGAAATCCCGCACCATCGGCTCAGCCTGCGCAACGGTTCGGCGGCCCGGGGCTAAGGCCCCGGCCGCGAAACCGTTCGCAGCGCCGGCGCAGAGCCCGAAACCCCTTAGCGTTTCCCGAGGGTTAACAGTACCGGACCC
>NZ_JBHYKH010000769.1:0-3004 GCF_042741275.1 Streptomyces sp. NPDC058964 | reverse complement strand
GCGACTGCGCATCGGCCCACCACCCAGGCGGCAATTGCGGGTGCAGCAGCACGTCCTCGCCGCACGGCACCGGCGGGACGTCTCCCGCCGCCCACTCCCACAGGACCCGGCCGTGCCGCAGCGCGACCACGCCCACCCCGTGCTGCCGGTGCGGAAGCTCGGCGTAGACGCGGTCGCCCGCCGTGGTGAGGGTCTTGCGCACCCCCTGGCGCAGGCCCGCGGGCCCGGTCGCCCTCCACCGGCAGCCGGTGGGCCCAGCCGGCCCCGGCGTTCGCCGTCCACAGACGTCCCGCGATGTTCTGCGCGTACAGCCAGTTGTCCGCCACGGCGAAGGCCCCCGTTCGAGGGGCCAGGCGGCGCGGCAGCCGGTGTGCGTCCGGCCGACCGGGGTTCCCGAAGGGGCGCATCCGGCGGACCAGGGAGCCGTCCCGGTGGCCGAGCCACACCGTCTCCCCGCAGTCGACGATCTCCAGGAAACACCCGTGGAAGTCCCAGCGGTACCGGGCCGTGCCGAGCGTCTCACCGGTCGCCGGGGACAGCCAGTGCAGCCGGCTGCTCCTGTCGGTGTGCGCGAAGACCAGTCCGGATCCGCCGCCGTCGGTGCGCCGGGGGACGACCAAGTCCGCCACGCCGAGGGAACGGCGCCACAGCTGTCTGTCGGTGCGCAGGTCGTAGCCGTGGAAGGGGGCCAGCGAGCCGGGCCGTACTTCATGCTCGGGCGCTTCCCGTTCCACCCCTTGCACCACAAGGACGGATCCGAACGCGGGCAGGAGGCCGGTCTCCGCGTACGAGGTGTGAAAGAAGGGACGCTGCCACAGACAGTTCCCGGTCAGCAGGTCGGAGGCGGCATTCGTTACGGCGCGGGAGCGGCCCCCGCTCACAACCGGCGGGTGAACTCCTGGCGGTCGGCGAAGTTCTCGTAGCCTGCCCGTTCGAAAGCCATGATCATGGCCGTGTTGGCCGCGTCGCAGTCGCCGCGGATCTCCTCGGCGCCCGCTTCGACCAGCAGCCGCGTGCCGCGGGCCACCACCGCCGTCGCGTAGCCGTTGCCGCGGCAGGCGGGAGACACCGCCACCAGGCCGATCACCGCGGTCGAGGGGTTTCGGGCGGGGAGGCTGAGGGCAGCCGGCGTGCCGTCCGGAGCGTAGCCGAGTTCCCACCACGAGGGCTCGTACAAGAACTCCTCCATGTCCGCGAAGAGGCTCTCCGCGGCACGCCGGGCGCCATGCCGGGCGATCTTGGCGGCGAGTTGGGCGTCGGCGCTGGTCGGCAGCGCCTCGGCGAGGAGAGCGATGAACGGCTCACGGCCCAGACTGGGCAGGGAATGCCAGGTCAATCGGTCATCATGCGAAGTGAGTTCTACCCCGGAGCGACGGCGGAAGCGGCGACCGTCACGAGCCCGCTCGAAGCCCGCCAGACGGAGAAGCTCGGCGCGCCGTTCCGGCTCCGCCTGGTACTGCGGCGGCTGCGTCGGCGAGTCGATGACGTGCTCCAGCTCCGTGGCGCCGAGCGAGTCGGCCAGGGTGACGGCCTCGGCCAGCAGCGCCTGGCCAGTGGCAAGGCCGGGTTCGTCCCACGGTGTCTCAAGGAGCACCAGGGCCATCGGGACGTCGTTCCCAGGGAGGGTCCATAGCGCGGTGGCCGCGGTGAGCCGACCGGCCTCGTCCTCCGCGACCAGGCACCACTCCGGCCGGGTGCACTTCTTGGCAAGTAGGTCGGCGAGGTAGGCGGCCGTCCCGGCGTTGCGCTCGGGCTGGTCGGAGTGCTGGACGAGGGCAGGTAGTTCGTCTGGGCGCGCTATACGTATAGGCATGTACTGGGATCATCCTGTCTCTCGATGACGTAGCTGGCTTTGCATGAAATCGCCACCCAGTGGCACCGGCAGGCCTGGCTGTCCCTTGCCAGACCGACCATCAGACCCGGGCCTACGGACTGGATACTGTCGGCCTCCTGCCGCAGCGGTGGATCCCACGGCCGATCGGCGATGGTCGTGGCCTGGCTCAGGGCGGTGCGGCGTAGGCATCTCATTCCACCGGGTGGCGCACCACCAGCACCCCCTCCACATCCCTCCCCACCGCCTCGTACTGATGCGGTACATCCGCCGCCCACCGGGCGTGGCCGCCCGGGCTCACCTCGAACGGGGCGGAGGCGGGACCAACCCGCGCCGTGCCGCTGAAGACCAGCAAGTGCTCCTCCGTGCCCGGCACATGAGCGGCCGAGCGCTGCACCGCGCCGCTCTGAATGCGGATGCGATACACCTCCGACACCGCAGCCGTGTCCTGCACGCGGTCCGTCAGCACCGCGTGCACCGCCGCGCCCTGCACTGGGGCGGGGCCGACGACCGTGCTTAGCGGCGCCTCGAGGGCCGTGGTCAGCGCGTACAGCGTCTCCAGGGTCGGATTGCGCTGGCCGGTCTCCAGTTCCGAGAGCGTGCCCTTGCCGACGCCGGAGCGGCGGGCCAGTTCCGACAGTGACAGGCCGCCGTCCTGGCGCAGTCGGCGCAGCCGCTCCCCCACCTCCTGGGCCAGTTCCATAGCTTTCCGCCCCTACCGCGCCGGTGATGCATTGTCGTGACGCAGCGTTCCATAAACGGAACGTTCTGTAAACAGAACGATCGTGGCGATGCACACGCACCGCGGCTCAGGCGGGGTTCGGACTTACTCGTCTGGTCGACCTGCTGCAGGCGGCCCCTCAGAAGCCGGTATGGCACCCCGTCCGGAAACCCAAACATACCGTCGCCTGGCACCAGACCCGGCTGCCCCAGGACGCCCCCTCAGAACCTGTGCAACGCCCCGTCCAGAACCCCGAACTCGCTCTCGGCTGGGGCCAGCCACGGACCACGTAGAGGCCCTGCGCACCTGCCTGGGGGGGGGGGGGGGGGGCGCGTGTGTTAGAGAGTGGGGGGGGGGGGGGGGGGGGGGGGGGGGGGGGGGGGGTGGGGGCGGGTGGGCCGCCCGCCCCCCCCCCCCCCCCACACCGCTGTCCTGGCCCTGCCCCGCACAGC
>NZ_JBHYKH010000768.1:0-3013 GCF_042741275.1 Streptomyces sp. NPDC058964 | reverse complement strand
GCAGCTCCCTGTTGTCGTTAATCGGCGCTGGCCCGTGGGAGGGGGGGGGTCCGGGATGGGGGGGCCCACGACCGCGGTGGCCGCGTCCTCGGGCTCGCCGTGGACCGCGGACCTGGTCTCCGCGAACTCCTCCCCCGCGGCCGCCTGGGCCCGCTTGGCCAGGACGCGCTTGCGGAGGGCCTTCATCTGCGGCTCGCGCTCCTTGAGGTCGGCGACGAGCGGCGTGGCGATGAAGATCGAGGAGTACGCACCGGCCGCGAGGCCGACGAACAGCGACAGCGAGATGTCGTTGAGCGTGCCGGCGCCGAGGAAGCCACCACCGATGAACAGCAGGCCCGCCACCGGCAGCAGCGCGACCACCGTGGTGTTGATGGAACGGACCAGGGTGCTGTTGATCGACCGGTTGGCGATGTCGCTGTAGGTGAAGCGGGTCTGCTTGGTGATGTCCTTCGTCTGCTCCTTGAGGCTGTCGAAGACGACGACCGTGTCGTAGAGCGAGTAACCGAGGATCGTCAGCAGACCGATGACCGTACCGGGCGTGACCTCGAAGCCGACCAGGGCGTAGATACCGGTCGTGATCGTGATGTCGTGGATCAGCGCGACGAGTGCCGCGACGGCCATGCGCCACTCGAAGGCGATCGCCAGGTAGATCACGACGAGGACCATGAAGATCGCCAGGCCCTGCCAGGCCTTTGAGGCGATCTGCTCACCCCAGCTGGGGCCGACCAGGTCGGCCGCGAGCTTCTCGGGGTCGAGCTTCAGGTCCTTGGCAAGGTCTTGCTTGATCTGGTCGGACTTGTTGGTGTCGATGCCGGCGATCTGGATGCGCATGCTGCCGTTGCCGAGCTTCTGCACGACCGCATCGTGGCCGGAGGCGTCCTTCGCGTACCCCTCCGCCTGGGAGACCGACACCGACATGTGATTCGGCGTCGTGAAGACCGCTCCGCCCTGGAACTCGATGCCCATGTTCAGGCCGCGCACCGCCAGGCCCAGGATGGCCGTGATGGTGATCAGGATGGAGACGCCGTACCAGATCTTGCGGTGGCCGACGAAGTCGTAGCTGATCTCGCCGCGGTGCAGTCGGGCGCCGAGGTTGCCGAGTTTCGACATCGCTCACGCTTCCTTCGGGTCGACAGGGCCGGCGGCAGGACCGGCGGGACGGCGGGTGCGGCGCAGCGGCGGCTTGGCACCCAGGCTCTTCGGGTCGAGGCCGGACCACTTGTGGCCGTTCGCGAAGAACTTGCGGCGGGCCAGCAGCGTCATCAGCGGCTTGGTGAAGAAGAACACGACGACCACGTCGAGCACGGTGGTCAGACCCAGCGTGAACGCGAAGCCCTGGACCTTGCCGACGGTGACGATGAACAGCACCGCCGCGGCGAGGAAGGACACGAAGTCGGACACCAGGATGGTGCGCCGGGCACGCGGCCAGGCCCGCTCGACGGCGGGTCGCAGCGTGCGGCCTTCGCGGATCTCGTCCCGGATGCGCTCGAAGTACACGATGAACGAGTCGGCCGTGATACCGATGGCCACGATGGCACCGCAGACCGCCGGCAGGTTCAGCGCGAAGCCGATGGCCGGGCCGAGCAGCGCCATGATCACGTAGGTGAGGACGGCGGAGACCAGCAGCGAGGCCATGGCCACTACCGACAGGCCGCGGTAATAGGCCACCAGGTAGATCACGACCAGACCGAGACCGATGGCGCCGGCGAGCAGACCGGCGTGCAGCTGGTCACCTCCGAGCGCGGCGGTGACGGTAGTAACAGACTGTTCCTTGAAGGACAGTGGCAGGGCACCGTACGACAGCATGTTGGCGAGGCTCTGCGCCTCAGTCTGGGTGAACTGGCCGGAGATGTTCGCGTTGCCGCCGGTGATGGCGGTCTGGACGTACGGGTGGGACACGACCTCGTCGTCCAGAACGATCGCGAACTCGTTCTGCGGGGTGCTCTGCTGTGCCAGCTTGGCGGTAACGTCGCCGAACTTCTTCGAACCGCCGGAGTTGAAGGTCATGTCGACCTGCCAGCCCGCGGCGCCCTGCGTGTTGAAGGTCGCCTGGGCCTTCTTGATCTCCGTGCCGTCGACGTCCACCGGGCCCAGCAGGAACTTGCTCCACACCTTGCCGTCCTGGCCACAGGCGACGGTGGTCTGGTCCTTCTTGGCTGCCTTGCCGGCGATGGCGCGCTGCTTGGGATCGGCGCAGTCGAGCGTGGCGTACTGCTTCGCGGCTGCGGCGGCCGAGGAGTCGGCGCCGCCGGACGCGGACGGAGAGGGGCTGCCGGAGGCCGTCGGGCTGCCGCTCGCGGACGGCGTGGCGTCCGCCTTCAGAGCGTCGGTGACGGCGCGGCCCTGCGAGGTGGCACTGGCCGAAGGACTGGGGGAACTCCCGGACGCCTTGTCACCGGCCTTGCCCGTGCTCGACGCACTCGGAGAGGCGGAGGTGCTGGGGCTGGTGCTCGGGGTGGGCGTCGCCGAGCCGACCGATGCCTCGCGCTGGAGGACGGGGCGGAAGTAGAGCTTGGCCGTGGTACCGACCTGCTGGCGGGCTTCCTTGGAGTTCGTCCCCTTGGGGATGTTGACGATGATGTTCCGGTCGCCTTGGGTCTGTACCTCGGCCTCCGACACACCGAGACCATTGACACGGCGGTTCATGATGTCGACCGCGGTGTCCATGTTCGTCTTGTTGATCGCGTTGGGCTGGCCCGGCTCGTTGACGGCTTCCAGCGTGATGCTCGTGCCACCGGCAAGGTCGATGCCGAGACGCGGGGTGGTGTGCCCGGAGGCGAACATGCCTCCGGTGAGCGCCACGATGGCGATCAGGATGAGGGCCAGCGAGCGCCCCGGCTTACTCTGAGCGCTCGCATTCTTTCCCTTTTTAGGTGCTACCACCTTTGCGTACTCCCTCTCGGGCCGCGTCGCGCCGGGTAGGCGTCACCGGCGGCCATCACATGGTGTCGGGATCCGTGCGAGCCGCGCATCGCACGGGGTGCGCGGGAACGGTCCGCACACCCCGGAGCAC
>NZ_JBHYKH010000767.1:877-3014 GCF_042741275.1 Streptomyces sp. NPDC058964 | reverse complement strand
CGGGCCACCCAGGACGCCGTCATGGCGCTCGCCGTCAGCACCCCCACACCGACGAGACCGGAACCGGAACGGAGGCCTCCCGTGGCCACTGACACGCTCAAGAGCACGACGGGCGCGAGTGGCGGCCCCGGGCGGCCTGCGCCGTCTCCTGCTCGACAACGGCGCCCTGACGGCGCTCATCGTCCTCGTCATCGCCATGTCGGCGCTGTCCGGCGACTTCCTGACCGCGGACAACCTGCTCAACATCGGCGTCCAGGCGGCCGTGACCGCCATCCTCGCCTTCGGCGTCACCTTCGTGATCGTCTCGGCCGGCATCGACCTGTCGGTCGGCTCGGTCGCCGCGCTGTCGGCCACCGTGCTCGCCTGGAGCGCGACACAGCACGGCGTGCCGGTGGCCCTCGCGCTGGTGCTGGCGGTCGCCACCGGCATAGCGGCGGGCCTGGTCAACGGCTTCCTGATCGCCTACGGCAAGCTGCCCCCGTTCATCGCGACGCTGGCCATGCTGTCGGTGGCCCGCGGTCTGTCCCTGGTGATCTCCCAGGGCTCCCCGATCCCCTTCCCCGCCTCGGTCTCGCACCTCGGCGACACGCTGGGCGGCTGGCTGCCGGTGCCGGTCCTGATCATGGTCGTCATGGGCCTGGTCGCGGCCTTCGTGCTCGGCCGGACGTACATCGGCCGCTCCATGTACGCGATCGGCGGCAACGAGGAGGCCGCGCGCCTGTCGGGCCTGCGGGTGAAGAAGCAGAAGCTCGCCATCTACGCCCTGTCGGGCGTCTTCGCGGCCGCCGCGGGCGTCGTGCTCGCCTCCCGGCTGTCCTCGGCGCAGCCGCAGGCCGCCGACGGGTACGAGCTGGACGCGATCGCCGCGGTCGTCATCGGCGGCGCCTCGCTCGCGGGCGGTACCGGCAAGGCCTCCGGCACCCTGATCGGCGCGCTGATCCTGGCGGTGCTGCGCAACGGACTCAACCTCCTGTCCGTCTCCGCCTTCTGGCAGCAGGTCGTCATCGGCGTGGTCATCGCGCTGGCGGTGCTGCTCGACACGGTGCGGCGCAAGGCGGGGGCGACCCCGGTGGCAGCGGGAACCGGTGGCGGCGGCAGGGGCAGGCAGGCGGCGACGTACGGGCTGGCGGCCGTGGTCACCGTGGCGATCGTCGGCGCGACCTCCTTCCTGCACGGCGGCGGCTCCGGCACCACGACGCCGAAGGTGGGCCTCTCCCTCTCCACGCTCAACAACCCCTTCTTCGTGCAGATCCGCTCCGGTGCCCAGGCCGAGGCGAAGAGGCTCGGCGTGGACCTCACGGTCACGGACGCCCAGAACGACGCCTCCCAGCAGGCCAACCAGCTGCAGAACTTCACCAGTTCGAACCTCGGCGCGATCGTCGTCAACCCCGTGGACTCGGACGCGGCGAGCAACTCGGTGAAGGCCGCCGACAAGGCGGGGATCCCGGTGATCGCGGTCGACCGCGGGGTCAACAGGGCCACGACGAAGGCGCTGGTCGCCTCCGACAACGTCGCGGGCGGTGAGCTCGCCGCGAAGTCGATCGCCGAGAAGCTCGGCGGCAGGGGCCGGATCGTGATCCTGCAGGGCCAGGCGGGCACCTCCGCGGCCCGCGAACGGGCGGAAGGTTTCGCCAATGGCCTCAGGGCCTACCCCGGCATCCGGGTCGTGGCCCAGCAGCCCGCCGACTTCGACCGCACCAAGGGCCTCGACGTGATGTCGAACCTGCTCCAGGCCCACCCCGACGTCCAGGGCGTCATCGCCGCCAACGACGAAATGGCCCTCGGCGCGATCAAGGCGCTGGGCTCCAAGGCCGGCAGGTCGGTGTCGGTGGTCGGCTTCGACGGCACCCCGGACGGCCTCACCGCGGTCAAGGGCGGCACGCTGTACGCCTCGGTCGCGCAGCAGCCGAGCCAGCTGGGCAAAATCGCCGTGGACAACGCGCTCAAGGCGATCCAGGGCAAGAAGGTCGAGTCGACGGTGAAGGTGCCGGTGAAGGTGGTCACGAAGGAGAACGTCGCCGGATTCACCGGCTGACGCAGCCAGGAGAGGGGCGGGGGGGCCGGGCGGGGCCCCGCGCGCCCCGGCCGGGGTGACGCGGGCGGTGGGCGGGGGGTGATATTGGGTGAGGTGTGGTGT
>NZ_JBHYKH010000767.1:0-867 GCF_042741275.1 Streptomyces sp. NPDC058964 | reverse complement strand
TCGTGCCGCGGTTTCGGGGGCGGTTCAGGGGGCACACGATGTACACCCACCCCGTATCCCCCGGATCCCGCCCCCTGCCCCGGCCGGCCGCCCGTGGCCGGGCCCCGGCCGTCCCGACCCGTTTCCCCAGGGAGTTTCCTCATGTACGACTACGACCTCCTGGTCGTGGGATCGGCCAACGCCGATCTGGTGATCGGCGTCGAGCGGCGCCCGGGTGCCGGAGAGACGGTGCTCGGCGGCGACCTCGCCGTGCACCCCGGCGGCAAGGGCGCCAACCAGGCGGTCGCGGCCGCCCGGCTCGGGGCCCGTACGGCCCTGCTGGCCCGGGTCGGCGACGACGCCCACGGCAGGCTGCTCCTGGAGTCGCAGCGAGCCGTCGGGGTCGACACGTCGGGCGTGCTGGTGGGCGGGGCGCCGACCGGGGTCGCGCTGATCACGGTGGACCCCTCCGGGGACAACAGCATCGTCGTGTCGCCGGGCGCGAACGGCCGCCTGACGCCGGACGACGTCCGGGCCGCCGGGAGCCTCCTGAAGGCCTCCCGGGTGGTCTCGGCACAGCTGGAGATCCCGCTGGAGACGGTCGTGGAGGTCGTACGATCCCTCACCCCCGGGAGCCGCTTCGTCCTGAACCCCTCCCCGCCGCGCCCCCTCCCGCCGGAGGTGCTGGCCGCCTGCGACCCGCTGATAGTGAACGAGCACGAGGCGAGGACCGTCCTGGGCGACGCCGACGCCGGCGCGGCGCCCGAGGACGGGGCGCGGGTGCTGCTCGCGGGGGGCGGCGGGTCGGTGGTGGTGACGCGGGCGGGCGAGGGGGGGGGTCGGGGCTCGCGCGCGGGGGGGGGTGGGGGGGGGCGCGGGGGTCTCCGC
>NZ_JBHYKH010000766.1:0-3017 GCF_042741275.1 Streptomyces sp. NPDC058964 | reverse complement strand
GCCCCTGTGGCGGCGTCTGCCCCCCGCGGGCCCACGGGCCGCCCCGCCGGGGGGGCGGCGCACGCCGGTCCGCGCCGAGGCGCGCCGCAGCCGTCGTACGGCCCGGGCCGAGCGGCCGTACGAGATGGAGCCCGTCGACGAGACCGGCGGTGGCCCCGAGCAGTCCGCCGTCACCGCGGCCCGGCACCGCGCCCTGCGCGACGCCGTCCGCCGGCTGCCCGGACGCTGCCCCCGTCTGATGGAGGCGCTGCTCTCCCCGAGAGACCTCACATACCGGGAGATCGCAGGGGAGTTGGGTATCTCACAGGGCAGTCTCGGCCCGGAACGTTCCCGATGTCTGGGATGTCTTCGGCGTTTGCTCGCACCGGAGGTTGCGGCCCGCGAAGCGCGGGGATAGGAGTGAGGGACACAGGCGATCAGTTGAGCGGGAGGCGTGCGCACATGGGCATGAGCGTGACCATCTCGGTGGCGGCCGAGCAGGACGCGGAGCAGATCTTCAGGCTCCAGTACCTGTGCTTCCAGAGCGAGGCGGCGTTGTACGGCAACTACCGCATCGACCCGCTCGTCCAGAGCCTCGACTCCGTCCGCCAGGAGGTCGCCTCCGACTGCGTCTTCGTCGCCCGGCTCGGCGAGGAGGTGGTCGGCTCGGTGCGCGGCGCGATCACCGAGGACGGCGCCGCCGCCATCGGCAAGCTCTGCGTCCATCCGCGCCTGCAGGGCCACGGCATCGGCGCGCGGCTGCTGCGCGCGGCCGAGGCGGCCCTCGTCGAGGAGCGCGGCGCGAAGAAGTTCCGCCTCCAGACCGGTCACCGCAGCGAGGGGAACCTGCGGCTGTACCGGCGGGTGGGGTACGAGACGGTGGGCACGTCCAAGGGAGCGGACGGCGTGCCGCTGATCGTCCTGGAGAAGCCGGCGGGGACGTACGCGACTACGGCGTGACGCCGGCGCGCGACTTGCGCAGCCAGTACATGGCCGACAGCGGCAGCAGTACGGGAATGAAGACGTAGCCCATGCCGTAGTCGGACCACACCGTCGCGTCGGGGAACGCCGACGGATCGACCAGGGTCCAGGTACCGACCACGAGCACTCCCGCGAGCTCGGCGGCGCAGCACACCAGCGCCGCCTTGCGGGCGGTCTCGCCCCCGCCCCCGCGCGAGTCGGTGTTCACCCCGAACCCCCCGCCGCCCCCGGCGTCCAGCGCTTCGGCCCGCGGCGCCCGCCCCAAGACCGTGTTGATCGCCACCCGGCACCGCGACACGGCCCCGACGACCATCACGCCGTAGAACCAGACGAGCAGCATCCCCGGCCCCGTGATGAGCCGCGCCCTCGCCGGCTTCCTCTCCTCGGTGGTCGTCATCTCACCCTCCCCAGATGTCGAAGAGCCGTACTTCGAGCACGGCCAGCACCACACCGCCGGCGGCGACGGTCACCGACCCCCACCGCGTCCGCTCGGCCAGGGACATGAACCCGGCCGCCGGGACGCAGGCGAAGGCACCCAGCAGATACGCCACGAAGATCGTCGTGCCCTGTTCCGGCTTCTCGCCGCGGGCCAGTTGGACCACCCCGATCACCAGCTGCACCACGGCCAGCAGCGACACCACGGCCATGCCGATGAAGTGCCAGTCCTTGGTGGACTGATCACGATAGGCGGCCCATCCGCACCAGGCGGCGAGCAGCAGCGCGGCGACGCCGGTCACCAGCGTCAGGGCATTGAGCATGCGGAGACCCTATTACGGCCCGAAAGGTCCATTGCGCTCGGGCCCGCCTCACCGGTCCGTCCCGCCGTCGGCGACGGGCCCGGCGGCGAGGGCCCACCGCCGGATCCGCCGGTGCGCGGAGGCGTCGGCCGCGGGGCGTCCCGTCGGCACCGGGGGTGCCGGCCGTCTCGATCAGGTGTGCCGGGGACCACGCCAGGCCGTAGCAGTCGTCCGGCCCGAAACAGGCCGCCGGCGCCTCGGGTCTCATGCCCGCGATGGCCGGTGACCGGTGCCGTTACCGGCAAGCCGGGGCGGCACCGTATGGTCTAGACCATGACGATCCATGCGCAAGCCCTCCTGTTCGACAACGACGGCACCCTCGTCTCCTCCCTCGCGTCCGTCGAGCGCTGCTGGACGCGCTGGGCCGGGGAGTACGGGATCACGGCCGAGGAGTTCGGGCGGGTGGCGCTGCACGGGCGGCCCGCCGTGGAGATCGTCGCCGATCTGCTGCCCGCCCGGCTCGTGCCGGAGGCGGTGGCGCGGGTCGAGCAGCTGGAGGTCGAGGACGTGCCCGACGGGGGCGTCCTGCTGCTGCCCGGCACCCGGGACTTCCTGGACTCCCTGCCCGCCGACCGGTGGGCCGTCGTCACCTCCGCCACCCGGCGACTGGCCGAGGCGCGGCTCGACGCCGTCGGGATACGCCCCAAGACCCTCGTCTGCGCCGACGACATCAAGCGGGGCAAGCCCGATCCGGAGCCGTATCTGCTCGCCGCCCGGCAACTGGGCGTGGATCCCGCCCACTGCGTCGTTTTCGAGGACGCTCCGGCGGGCCGCCAGGCGGGCCGGGCCGCCGGTATGACGACCGTGGCGTTGACCACAACCCACCGGGCCCACGAGCTGGCCGCCGACCTGGTGGTCGCGGATCTCTCCGCCTTGTCGGGGCTGGTCACCGACGGGGGAGTCGAGATCTCCGTGCGCGGCTGACCCCTGTCCGGGGGGGGGGGGCCGCGGGGCCCCCCCCCACGGCTCCTGACGACGCGTTGACGTCGCCGTAGCGTCGAGGTGTGAGCCTTTGGACTTCCCTGGAGCCCGCGTCCGTCACCGTCGATCCCGGCAGTAGTACGCGGGTGCGGCTGCGGGTGCGTAACACCGGCGATGTGGTGGACGAGTACCGGTTCGAGCCGGTGGGGGATGTGGCGCCCTGGACGGTGGTCGAGCCGCAGACGTTGCGGTTGTATCCCGGTACGACGGGGACGGCGGAGCTGACGTTTGCGCCGCCGCGTACGTCGGATGCGGTGGCGGGTCCGAATCCGTATGCGG
>NZ_JBHYKH010000765.1:0-3019 GCF_042741275.1 Streptomyces sp. NPDC058964 | reverse complement strand
CCGTGGGCTTTGAGGCGTTGTGGGGTTCGTGGGCAGTGCGGGCGTGGGTGGGGCGCCCGGTCGCCCGTGCCGGCCGCCCTCACGGCGGTCGGCACGTGCGGCCGGTGCACGGAGGTGAGACATCGGTGTCCTCGTACTGGTCCGTCGGGCCTGATTCCTCGCGCGTGTGCGCGACGTGGGCATGCGCCATCACGGTGCCGGTCGACAGAGCCGTCGAAATTCGGCCCTGCGTCGCCCGACGGACACTCACAGTAGTCGCCTGTGCATCACGTGCGGTGGGCAGTTGACAAAGTCCCACGGGCAGCGTCCCGCTCTGGTATGAGGGCTCGTACTACAGACCGATAACCCTGGCGGATACCCGGAGACGAACGAAATCTGTTCAATCCGACATGGTCAGAAGCGGTCACGTGGGACGGCGGACCCGCCGGGCAGGACGAGCCGCGCCACCCCGCGCGGTCGGACGCGGCGGGCCCGGGGCGAGCGCCTCATTCGGCGTTCCACTTCACCGTCCAGGCCTCGTTCGGTGGCGTGTCGTCCGCCCCCGCAGCCGGACCTCGGCGTACGAGTCGACGTCGTCACCGCGGGCAGTGTCCGCACCACCGGCAGGGTCCCGGCCGCCGGCGGGAGACGCTCTGCTCGTCCCGGACCGAGTCGGTTCTCGCAGCGATTGTCCGCGACCGCGCTGCCGTCCGACCAGGCGCAGTACAGAATGTGGTTCGGCCCTCACGCGGCGAAACCCCCTGGGCCGAAGCCGAATTGTATCCGACACCCGGAGGAAACGTGCTCCAGTACGAGAAGGAGTTCGATCCCGGCGCCGACGCTTCCCCCGCGGACGACCGCGCGGACGGGGGAAGTGGACACGCCGGTTACGCCACCGACGAGGAGGTCTACGTCTTCGACGACGCCCGCCTGGTTCTTGCGGTGAACATCGCGCTCAAGACCCGGCGTCCCTTGCTGCTCTTCGGACCGCCCGGCTCGGGGAAGTCCTCGCTGGCGCCCAATGTCGCCCGCGTCCTCGGCTGGAAGCACCACGCCCACGTCGTGACGGCACGTACGGAGCCGGAGGACCTGCTGTGGCGGTTCGACGCGCTGAAGCGGCTCAACGACGCGCAGTCGAAGAGCCTCCGGGAGGACAGGCACTACTACACCGAGGGGCCGCTGTGGCGGGCCTTCGCCGAGGGGAACCGCAGCGGGCAGCGGTGCGTCGTCCTCATCGACGAGATCGACAAGGCCGATCCCGATCTGCCCAACAGCCTTCTGGGACCGCTCGGTTCACACTCCTTTCCACTGCCCTGGGACGACACCGAGCAGATCACCGTCGCCGGGGAACACGCGCCGCTCGTCGTCATCACCACCAACGACGAGCGCGAACTGCCCCGCCCGTTCCTGCGTCGCTGCATCGTCTTCGAACTCGGCCCGCCCAGCCGGGACCACCTGTTGAGCGTGGCCCGGCAGCACCTGGGACCGCACTTCGACGGGGATCTCGCAGGCCGGCTCGCCGACCATCTGCTCCACATCCGCGCCACCCAGGAGAACGCCCCGCACGGCCCGAGTACGGCCGAGTTCCTGGATGCCCTCAAGGCGAGCCATCAACTGGGCGTCTCCCCGGGCACCCCGGAGTGGACGGTCCTGGAGGCCGTCACCCTGTGGAAGCGGCGCGACGGCACGGAGCGCCCGGCGTGAGCCGGCGGGGCACGATCTATCTGGGAGACCTGGTCAGAGCCGTGTCGCTGCTGCAGCCACAGGACCTGGCGACCGCGGCCGCCATGGCGGACATGCTCGGGCTCGCTCCGCAGCCGCCGCACCGGGACCGGCCCGCACCCGCCCCACCGTCCGGGCCCGCGGCGTCCGCCGACGGGACCGGAGCTCCGGAGCGGGTCCCCGCGCCGGCCTTCGGACGGCGGCCCGGTGGCGGCGGCCGCCGGCCCCCGGACACGACGTCCGGCGCCACGGCCCCGGGCAGCGGCCCGGTACCGGACGGCTCCGCCGAACCGGTTGCCCTCCCGGCCACGCCCGCTGTCGACGGGCCGCCGGGCCTGCCGGACCGTCCTGTCGGCTTCTCCCTATCCCTGATCCGCTCACCGGCAGCGGTCGGCGACCCGGTCGTTCCCGAGGTGGACGACGAGGCGACCGAGCTGTCCGGACCACCCGACGGATACGGCCCGAGGCCGGTCGTGGAGCCGCCGTGGACCCCCGAATGGGCGCGCGGGGTGATGGTCGCCGCGGTGTCCGTTCCGCTCGCGAGCCGCAGGCTCGACCAGCGGGCGCTGGTACGGAAGGTGTCACGCCAGGAGGTGCTGCGCGCTGTTCCGTGGCAGCGTCGCTCCAGCACCCGGCGCGGTGTGCAGCTCCTGCTGGACCACGGCCCGGGCATGACGCCGTTCCAGGACGACCGGCGATGGCTCCAGGGGCTGCTGGGCAGCGTCGCGGGGCGGGATCGCGTGGAAGTGCTGCGTTTCACCGGCTCCCCGTTGCGGGGCGTCGCCCACGGCACCCTCTTCGGCCTCAGGGCTTACCGGGCGCCTGCTCCGGGCACCCCGGTGGTCCTCGTGTCCGATCTCGGCCGCGTCCGGCCGCGGTTCGCGGGGCGCGCGACGGCGGGGGCCGCCGAGTGGCTGGAGTTCGCCGACCGCGTGCTGCACGCCGGGTGCCCGACGGTGTGCCTGAGCCCCTTTCCCGCCACGGCGTATCCGTCGGCCCTGGCCGGCAGGATCGCCCTGATTCCCTTCGACCGCCGGATCTCCCTCCGGCATGCGCGGGAGGCGACCCGGCAGATCCACCGGATGCTGGAGAGCCGGCGGTGACGGCACCGGGCGTGGCGGAGGAGATCGCGGAACTGGCGCGGCGCCGTCCCTCTCTCGTCGCTCTCGCCTCCTGTGTGTCGCTCGCCGTCAGCGTCGACCGGGCGTTCCTGCGCCGGGCCCGGCTGCGGTTCCTGCCACGGACGGCCGCCGGTCTGGAGGCCGAGCTGTGGTTCTCCCCGCTGGTGGAGACCGCCGGCAGCCACACGCTCCTGCTC
>NZ_JBHYKH010000764.1:0-3022 GCF_042741275.1 Streptomyces sp. NPDC058964 | reverse complement strand
CCTCGGCTTCGCAGACGCTGTCCGACGCCCTGGACGAGGCGCCCCGCAGGCGCCGCGAGGCCGACGACCAGACCGGGCGGGAGCGCGGCGAGGCCGACCCGGAGCGCGAGCGGGCCCGCGAGCAGAGCGAGGAGCTGCTGGCCTCCGCGCGCAAGCGGGTGGAGGACGCGCAGGCCGAGGCCGTGCGTCTGGTCGAGGAGGCCGACCGGCGCGCCACCGAGATGGTGTCGGCGGCCGAGCAGCACGCCCAGCAGGTGCGGGACTCCGTTTCCGGGCTGCACGAGCAGGCGCAGGAGGAGATCACCGGCCTGCGTTCCGCCGCCGAGCACGCCGCGGACCGTACGCGCCGGGAGGCCGAGGAGGAGGCGGACCGGGTCCGCGCCGACGCCTACGCGGAACGGGACCGGGCGAGCGAGGACGCGAGCCGCCTGCGGCGCGAGGCGCAGGAGGAGTCCGAGGCGGCCAGGGCGCTCGCCGAGCGCACGATGGCGGAGGCGATCGCCGAGGCCGAGCGGCTGCGTTCGGACGCGGCCGCTCACGCCCAGCGGGTGCGCACCGAGGCCTCCGACGCCATCGCCGAGGCCGATCAGGCCGCCACGCGTACGCGTGCCGAGGCCCGTGACGACGCCAACCGCATCCGGTCCGACGCGGCGACGCAGGCGGACACCCTGATCTCCGAGGCGCGTTCCGAGGCGGAGCGGCTGCAGACGGAGACGGTCGCGGAGGCCGACCGGGTCCGGGCGGAAGCCATCGCCAAGGCCGAGAAGCTGATCACGGATGCCACCGGGGACGCCGAGCGGCTGCGTGCCGAGGCCGCCGAGACCGTCGGTTCCGCGCAGCAGCACGCCGAGCGCATCCGGGGCGAGTCCGAGCGTCTGAGGGCGGACGCGGAGGACGCGGCCGAGCGGCTGGTGGCCTCGGCCCGCGAAGAGGCCGAGCGCACGCTGGACGAGGCCCGCAAGGACGCCAACAAGCGGCGCTCCGAGGCGGCCGAGCAGGTCGACACGCTCATCACGGAGACCACGGCCGAGGCCGACAAGCTGCTCACCGAGGCACAGCAGCAGGCCCTGAAGGCCACCGCGGACGCCGAGTCGCAGGCGGACACGATGGTCGGCGCGGCCCGCAGCGAGGCGGAGCGGATCGTCTCCGAGGCGACGGTCGAGGGCAACGGGCTGGTGGAGAAGGCCCGCACGGACGCGGACGAGCTGCTCGTCGGCGCCCGCCGGGACGCCACCGCCATAAGGGAGCGGGCGGAGGAGCTGCGCGACCGCATCACGAGCGAGATCGAGAAGCTGCACGAGCGGGCCCGCCGCGAGGCCGCCGAGACCATGAAGTCCACCGGCGACCGCTGCGACGCGCTCATCAAGTCCGCGGAGGAGCAGCACGCCAAGGCACAGGCGAAGGCCAAGGAGATCGTCTCGGAGGCGAACTCCGAGGCGGGCAAGGTCCGTATCGCCGCCGTCAAGAAGGCCGAGGGGCTGCTCAAGGAGGCCGAGCAGAAGAAGGCCACGCTGGTCAGGGAGGCCGAGGAGCTCAAGGCCGAGGCGATCCGCGAGGCCAAGGGCACGGTCGAGGAGGGCAAGCGTGAGCTGGAGATCCTGGCGCGCCGCCGCGAGGACATCAACGCCGAGATCTCCCGGGTCCAGACCGTGCTCGAGGCGCTGACGTCGTTCGAGGCTCCGGGGGCCGGGAAGGACGGCGGAGTCAAGGCGGGAGCGTCCATCGGAACGCCTCGTTCGGGTGGCAAGTCTTCGGACGACTAGCCAAACCGGTCGATTCCGTTGCCTTCTGGGGCCTTTGTCCAAGTCTTTGGCAAGCGCTCCAGACCTCGACCACCCAAAAGAGGTGTCATTCTCCAGATCAAACACGTATCCGCTCGATGACACACCGCTTCGGCCCCTAGGATTCCACCTATCACCTCACCGGTCTCATTCGACAGGAACCCCATGAGCGACACTTCCCCCTACGGCTTCGAGCTAGTGCGGCGTGGGTACGACCGCGCTCAGGTGGACGAACGGATCTCCAAGCTCGTCTCCGACCGTGACAGCGCTCTCGCCCGCATCACCGCTCTGGAAAAGCGCATCGAGGAGCTCCACCTCGAGACGCAGAACGCCCAGACCCAGGTAAGCGACGCCGAGCCGTCGTACGCGGGTCTCGGCGCGCGTGTCGAGAAGATCCTCCGCCTCGCCGAGGAAGAGGCCAAGGATCTGCGTGAGGAGGCCCGGCGCGCGGCCGAGCAGCACCGCGAGCTCGCCGAGTCCGCAGCGCAGCAGGTCCGCAACGACGCAGAATCGTTCGCCGCGGAGCGCAAGGCCAAGGCCGAGGACGAGGGCGTCCGGATCGTCGAGAAGGCCAAGAGTGACGCCTCGCAGCTGCGTTCCGAGGCCCAGAAGGACGCGCAGTCCAAGCGCGAGGAGGCCGACGCCCTCTTCGAGGAGACCCGCGCCAAGGCCGCCCAGGCCGCCGCGGACTTCGAGACCAACCTGGCCAAGCGCCGCGAGCAGTCCGAGCGCGACCTGGCCTCGCGTCAGCAGAAGGCCGAGAAGCGCCTGGCGGAGATCGAGCACCGCGCCGAGCAGCTGCGCCTGGAGGCCGAGAAGCTGCGCACCGACGCCGAGCGCCGCGCCCGCCAGACGGTGGAGACGGCTCAGCGCCAGGCCGAGGACATCGTGGCCGACGCCAACGCCAAGGCCGACCGCATCCGCTCGGAATCCGAGCGCGAGCTCGCCGCGCTGACCAACCGCCGCGACAGCATCAACGCCCAGCTGACGAACGTCCGCGAGATGCTCGCCACACTGACGGGCGCCGCGGTGGCCGCCGCCGGTTCGCCGGCCGAGGACGAGCCGATCTCCCGCGGCGTCCCGGCCCAGCAGTCCCGGTAGCACCCGGCATACGTCGGCCGAACGCCGACGAAGCACCGACGAAGCCCCCATCCCCTCCCGTGGGACCGCGCCTAATGCCCTCGATTCCGGTGCCCGAGATCCAGCTGGTCGCGGTGGCCCACCGGGACCCCCGCAAGCAG
>NZ_JBHYKH010000763.1:0-3029 GCF_042741275.1 Streptomyces sp. NPDC058964 | reverse complement strand
CCGTCATGCCTCACGTCGAGGGCGACCCCGGCGACACCGAGGAGAAGCCGACCGGCCGGATCCGGGACACCAAGAAGCTGCTGACCACCGCCGCCCTGATCATGAGCTGCTTCCTGATCGCCACCAGCTTCATCACCACGCTGCTCATCCCGGAGGACGAGTTCAAGGCCGGCGGCCAGGCCAACGGGCGTGCGCTGGCCTACCTCGCCCACGAGTACCTGGGCAACATCTTCGGCACGGTCTACGACGTCTCGACCATCGCGATCCTCTGGTTCGCCGGCGCCTCCGCGATGGCGGGCCTGCTCAACCTCATGCCGCGCTACCTGCCCCGCTACGGCATGGCCCCGCACTGGGCCCGCGCCGTGCGTCCCATGGTCATCGTCTTCACGCTGGTGGCCTTCCTGGTCACCTGGATCTTCGACGCCAATGTCGACGCGCAGGGCGGCGCCTACGCAACCGGTGTGCTCGTACTGATCAGCTCCGCGGCGATCGCGGTGACCATCGCCGCGCGCAAGGCCCGGCAGCGAAAATGGGCGATCGCCTTCGGCGTGATCTCCGTGGTGTTCCTCTACACGACCGTCGTGAACGTCATCGAGCGCCCGGACGGTGTCAAGATCGGCGCCTGCTTCATCGCGGGCATCATCCTGGTCTCGCTGCTGTCCCGGCTGGCCCGCGCCTTCGAGCTGCGCGTCACGCATGTGTCGATGGACAACATGGCGGAACGATTCGTCCGTGACATGGCCAGCCGCAAGATCCGGTTCATCGCCAATGAGCCCGACCGGCGGGACAAGGCCGAGTACCGCGACAAGATCGAGCAGATCCGGGAGGACAACGACTTCCCGGAGCAGGAGGACTTCGTCTTCGTCGAGGTGACGGTCACCGACCCGTCCGAGTTCGAGGCGAGCCTGCACGTACGGGGCGAGGTGCTGCACAACCGCTACCGCGTCCTGACCCTGGAGTCCTCCTCCATCCCCAACGCCCTCGCCGCGTTCCTCCTGCACGTCCGCGACAGCACCGGCTGCACCCCGCACATCTACTTCGAGTGGACCGAGGGCAGCCCCTTCGCCAACTTCCTCCGCTTCTTCCTCTTCGGCCAGGGCGAGGTCGCCCCGGTCACCCGGGAGGTGCTGCGCGAGGCGGAGCCGGACCGGGCGCGCCGCCCGCGCGTGCACACCGGCTGAGCCGCGTTCCTCGGCCGACGCACGGACCGGGCCCGGATCCGTCAGGATCGCGTTAAGTTCCGGCCGAACGGCGTCAGAGCCCTGTCAGTGACCTGAGCTCCCGTGACCGCGGGAGCTCAGCGTCGGCTCATGCGACGGCGCGGACCACTGAACCCGACCGGTGACCGCCACTGGCGTGGCAGTGCCCGGTTCGCGGTGGGCTGCACCCTCACCTTCCTGGGCATGACCCTGCTCGTCGACTGGGACGCGGGCACGCTGACGCCCCCACGCGCCCTCCTGTGGGCCGCCCTGTCGGCCACGGCCTTCGCGGTCCTGCTGCCGCGCCGGGTGACCGCCGGCCGGGGCTGGCTGACGGTGCGCGGTCCGCTACGACGGCACACGGTCCACACCGACGCACTGACGGCCGTACGGCAATACGGTGACATCTCCTCGCGCCTGGTCCTGCGGGACACCCTGGGCCACCGGGTGGAGATCGACCCGCGCGTCCTCCTCGCGAACCCCCTGCTCTGGCACGAGCTGGACAGGGGCGCACGCCGCTCGACGGAACGCGGCACGCTGCGGGAGGGCGCGGAGATGCTGGAGCGGCTGGGCCGCGAGATCGACGACTCGACCGCGCGGGCCGTCCTCAGGGCTTCGGGGCTCTCCTGAACAGGCCGCCGCGCGGCGGACGCACCACGACATGGCCGAAGTCCATACGGCCGCCGATCTCCACGCGCAGCGCGACCGGCGTCCCGGGCTGTCCGGCCGGACGCGCCTTGATCCGGGCGTGGCCGAGCGCCAGGGAGTCGGTGTCCACCACCACACCCGGCCGGGTCACCAGCCGCAGCGTGCCGCCGCGCATGTCCAGGTCGATGTGCAGCATGTCGTGCGTGATCAGCGCCCGGGTGAAGTCGAGCGTGACGTCTCCCCACTCCGAGTCGATCTCCAGGCGCCGGGGCACCGCCCACTCGTCGGCGCGCGAGGCCGAACCGTACCGCTGCTCGATGCGCACGACATCCTTGGCCGGGGCCGCTTCGGCCGCGACGGGAAGGTCGGCGACCAGGCCGGCCAGCTCGTCCAGCGTGCGAGCCGTCAGGGCCGCCTCGACGCGCTCGTCGAGCTCCTCGGCGGTGAGTCTGCCGTCGCCCGCGGCGATGGTCAGCGCGTCCACCGTGCGGTCCCGGTCCGCATGCGAAGCCCGCATCCCGAGCGGCGCACCCGTGCTCACGACCTCAGCCGACATGTCCTCACCCCGATCGTCCGCATGGACCCGTCCACGCCGCCTAACGCTATATCGCGTTATACCCAACGGCCAACCCCACATCCGCCGTTCCCCGCCCGTGGCCCTATCGTGACCCGCATGCAGTCCTACACGATCGGCCAGGCGGCGCGGCTGCTCGGCGTGAGCCCGGACACCGCCCGCCGATGGGCGGACGCCGGCCGGGTGACGACCCACCGCGACGAGTCCGGGCGCCGGCTCATCGACGGCAAGGACCTGGCCGCCTTCTCGGTCGAACTCGCCAAGGCGGGAACGGCCGAGGAGGACGCCTCGTACACCTCTGTCCGCAACGCCTTTCCCGGGATCGTCACCGCGATCAAGCTCGGCGACGTCGCCGCGCAGGTCGAGATCCAGGCGGGCCCGCACCGGCTGGTCTCCCTGCTGACCCGCGAGGCGGTGGAGGAACTGGGCCTGGAGGTCGGCATGGAGGCCACCGCCCGGGTGAAGTCGACGAACGTGCACATCGACCGCGTCTGACGGTTGCGCACCGGTCCGGTCCGGCCCGGTCCAGTGGGGTGTGGGCGGTGCGCCCACCGCCCGGGCCGGGCGCCGCGGCGCCAAAACGGGCAGTGTGCGGGCCCCACACGCCC
>NZ_JBHYKH010000762.1:0-3033 GCF_042741275.1 Streptomyces sp. NPDC058964 | reverse complement strand
TGTCCCAGGGCGGGGGGGCCGGGCTTTGTGTCTAAGAGACCGGCCCTCGGGGCGTGGTGCGGCCGCCCGTTCCCCGGCGCTGCGCGACCGGCGCGGCCCCGAGGGAGGCGTCGCCGCCACGGGCCCCGCCTCCGCGGCCGCCTCCGCACGCTGTGAGGCAGACCCCTGACCGGCGCTCCGCGAGCGGCGCGCCGGACGCGCGGGGGCGCCCTCGGCAGCGGCCGGACCCGGGCTCGTGGGCCCCTCGGCCGCCGGAGTCTGCCGGGCGACTGGCTCCGCCGCCGGAGTCATTCCAGCGACTGGCTCCGCCGCCGGAGTCATTCCAGCGACTGGCTCCGCCGTCGTCTGACTGGCCGATCCCTCCGCCGTGGTGCGAGCGCGCCGCACCGGCCGCTCCCCCGCTGCGCCGACGGCGCGAGCGGGGCGCTCCCCGGCGCCGGCGCGGGCCCCCGCCCCGGCCCGGCGGGGCCGGGGCGGGGGGGGGGCGGCTCGGGCGGGGGGGGCGCGGCCACCCCCCGCCCCCGCCCGCCGGCGGGCTGACCGACCGGCAGGCCCTGGGCGAGCCGGACGGTGGTGTCCGGGTCGAGCAGGCCGTCCTCGCGCGGGGGCCCGCTGGTCAGGAGCACCTCGCCCGCGGGCAGCGGCACCGGTTCGCCGGACGGGTGGCGACGCACCGCCGGGCGTGAGTGCGGGTGAAGTGCAGGACCCCGGGCGCGGCGCCCGGCCCGAAGCCGTACGACGGGCCGGTCCTCGTCCACGGCCGCCCTGGTGGACGTACGCGGATCCCGGCAGGGCCGGCATGAGCAGCATGGCCGCCCGGGCCCGGCGCAGGCCCGCCACCGCGTCGACCTGCGGTGCCTGCCTGGCGGAAATGCCGGTCACACGGGCTCCCTTCGGAAGGACGACGGTACAAACACTGTCCACATTGCCGGGAAAGCGAATCTTCGTACTGTGCGGAGCAGATCATTCCCTGTGTGGGGGAGTTGTGACGACTCGTGAACTCCCTTGATTTCAGCACCAGTTGACAGTTTCAACGATCCCGAACACCATGTGCTCACGCTGTGCCGCATGTGACCGATGGGGCCGGTGATTCCTCTGCCTTCCTTGTGCCTTCCTCCGCTCTCGCCGAGCTTTTGAGATGGGATGTCCATGGCCATCAGCCGTGTCATCGTGCGCCGCCTGCTGGGGACGGGCGCCGCATCACTCGCCCTCTGCGCGTCCTCCGTCGCCGCCGCCTCCGGGGCCCGGGCCGACGACGCGCCCGGCGGTGACGGCTGGAAGTCCGGCGGCGCCTACGCGCCCGGCACCGGCGCGGGTACCGAGACCGGCACCGACCGCTGCCAGTTCTCGCTCGACGGCACCGACTTCCACGACTCGGTCAAGGTCGACGACCAGAACCTGAGGCCCACCGACGACGGCAAGGTCCACATCAAGGTCCGCACCGCCGGTGACGCCGCCACCTGCACCTCGTCCCTGGCCTCCTACCTCGCCCACGGCGCCTCCTTCGCCACCTCCGGCGAGCAGGCCTTCGTCGACTTCGACTCCGTGACGGTCAAGCCCGGCGAGACCGGATCCCTCGACATCGCGGTGCCCGACGCCGGCTGCTTCGCCCAGATCGACCTCTACCGCGGCGCGGTGAAGTTCGACGGCCGGACGGACGCGAACGACGGCTTCGACCACGGCGACCTGCCCAAGGGCCCGGACCACCCGGTCATCAAGGACAAGCTGATCGCGGCGTGGAACGGGGGCACGAAGGACTGCACCACGACGGAGTCGCGTCCCCCGGCCACCCCGACCCCGTCCGCGCCGGAGTCCGGGCAGCCGTCGGCCCCGGCCGAGGAGACGACCCCGCCGGCCTCCGCAACCCCCTCGACCGGCACCCCGACGCCGAGCGCCTCCGAGTCGGCCGCCACCCCGGCCCCCACGCCGAACGGCGGTGGCGGTGACCTCGCGGAGACCGGCGGCGGCAGCGACAGCGGCATCATCGCGGCGGGCGCCGCGGTGCTCCTCGCGGGCGGCGCCGCGATCGTCCTCGCGACGAAACGCCGCCGTACGGCCCGCTCCTGAACCAACCCCCTGATACGAACGCCCCGGAGACCCCCGCTCCGGGGCGTTCGTCCTTCCCCGCCGCCCGCAGCAGCCGGAGCGCCTGCCAGACGGCCGGGTCGGTGGACCGTGTCACCCGCCGCCGTCGACCAGATCAACTCCATCTAGGATCGGCCGAGTTCCTTTGTTTCTTTCCACGGGGTGTCCACATGCGTTCTCCCATTCGCTCCACCACGCGCTCGCTGGGCGCCGCCGGCGTCATCGCCGCCCTCGCCGTCGCGGTGGCTGCCTCCCCGGCCTCCGCGGCGACCTACGCCACCAAGAGCTCGTCCACGCCGTACATCCCGCTGCCGGGTAAGCCCGACGTGAAGATCACCGCGGAGCTCCGTGTGCAGCTGACCGACACGGCGCCCGGCGGGTACCGCTGGTACAGCGCCGACATGATCCACCTCTCCTGGGACGGCAGCAGCTTCTTCACCGGCGGCAAGCGCTTCAACGACGTCTATGTGCACCTGCAGCTGAAGCACGGCGGCAAGGTCAAGGCCGTCTCGGACGAGAACATCACCTACGACCTCAACCACTCGGAGCAGGACTCGAAGTACGTCAACTCGAACGACGCGGAGATCCGCACCAAGAGCACGTACTGGCAGGCCGACGCCGTCATCTACGCCGACGTGGCCGACGACGGCAAGGGTTACCTGAAGTACGACCTGAAGGCCACCCCGACGATCAAGTAACCGTCCTAGCGCTCGACCGTCTCCAGGTACAGCTTCACGTACCGCTCCACGTCGACGTCCAGCGCCACATCCACCAGGGCCTGTTCGCGTACGCCGTCGTGGATCTCCGACTCCCCGGGGCGCGGGCGGCGGTCGACGACCGTCTGGCCGCGGGCCGGCCCGGGGGCGAGGGAGACCTCGACGGGCAGCGACTGCGTGGAGATGCCGGCCGGGTCGGCGACCGCGCACACGGCGCCCGCGTCACCGAGTC
>NZ_JBHYKH010000761.1:0-3038 GCF_042741275.1 Streptomyces sp. NPDC058964 | reverse complement strand
TGTGGCGCCGGGGGGGGCGTCTCTCGGGGGGGTGGTGGGGCGGGGGGGGGGGGCGCCTCGGGACTCCGGGGGGCCTTAGGGCGCGGTGGGCGCCACGCCGGGCAAGGCGTGCGCGGACGACGGCACCGAGCTGTACTACGAGGTCGACGACGTCGAGCCCGAGGGCGGACCGGCGCCGCGGCGGCGCCGGCTCTTCGGCCGCAAGGCGCCCGCCCCGGTCACCGTGGTCTTCAGTCACGGCTACTGCCTCAGCCAGGACTCCTGGCACTTCCAGCGCGCGGCGCTGCGGGGTGTCGTGCGGACCGTGCACTGGGACCAGCGCAGCCACGGGCGGTCCGGGCGGGGCGTGTCCCAGTCCCGGGACGGGGTGCCGGTCACCATCGACCAGCTCGGCCGCGACCTCAAGGCCGTCATCGACGCGGCCGTGCCCGACGGGCCGGTCGTGCTGGTCGGGCACTCCATGGGCGGCATGACCATGATGGCGCTGGCCGCCCAGTACCCGGAGCTGATCCGCGACCGGGTGGTCGCCACCGCTCTCGTCGGCACCTCGTCCGGGCGGCTCGGCGAGGTCAACTTCGGGCTGCCCCTCGCCGGCGTCAACGCGGTGCGCCGGGTGCTGCCCGGAGTGCTGAAGGCGCTGGGACAGCAGGCGGCGCTGGTGGAGAAGGGGCGCCGGGCCACCGCCGATCTGTTCGCCGGGGTCATCAAGCGGTACTCGTTCGCCTCCCGGGACGTCGACCCGGCGGTCGAGCGGTTCGCCGAGCGGATGATCGAGTCCACCCCGATCGACGTGGTGGCGGAGTTCTACCCGGCCTTCAACGACCACGACAAGACCGAGGCCCTGGCCTGGTTCGCGGAGATGCCGGTCCTCGTGCTGGCCGGGGTCCAGGACCTGGTCACGCCCAGCGAGCACAGTGAGGTCATCGCCGATCTGCTGCCCGACGCGGAGCTGGTCCTGGTCCCGGACGCCGGGCACCTGGTCATGCTGGAACACGCGGAAGTGGTCACCGACCGGCTCGCCGACCTTCTCACCCGCGCGGGTGCCGTGCCCGCAGGGGCTACCGTAAGTGGCTATGGAAGCAGCACCAGCAGCGCCGCACGACCCGGCTGAGACCGAGCTGATCGTCAACGCCCCGGAGCAGATGCAGGAATTGGGCCGCCGCCTGGCCAAGCTGCTGCGGCCGGGCGACCTCGTGATGCTCAGCGGGGAGCTCGGCGCGGGCAAGACGACGCTCACCCGGGGGCTCGGCGAGGGGCTCGGCGTACGGGGCGCGGTCACCTCGCCGACCTTCGTGATCGCCCGGGTGCATCCGTCCCTGGTCGACGGCCCGCCGCTCGTCCACGTCGACGCCTACCGGCTGTCCGGCGGGCTGGACGAGATGGAGGACCTCGACCTCGACGTCTCGCTGCCCGACTCGGTGATCGTCGTGGAGTGGGGCGAGGGCAAGGTCGAGGAGCTGACCGACGACCGTCTGCTGGTCGTGATCCACCGGACCGTCGGCGACACCACCGACGAGGTGCGGCACGTGACGCTCACCGGGCTGGGGGAGCGGTGGGCGGACGTGGACCTCGGGGTTCTGTCGGCCTGAGCGCTCGCGGAGATTCCGACAGGCCGTCGGCAAGATGTTGCGCTTGGCCCGGCAAGCGTGGTCACATGGAACCCAGTCCGTAGTTAGGTGTGCCTAACTACGCCCGCCCCCCGCTCGTCAGGAGGCGTCCGTGTCCACTTCTCAGCCCAGGGTGCAGCCCCCGTCCCGTCCGGTTGCCGGGGTGACCATGCGCGATCTGCTGGCCTCCTGCGCGGCCGCCGACGCGGTCTCCAGGCCGCCGCGGGAGCCCGAGCCGCGGACGCCGGAACCGGTCCGGGAGGAGCGCGCGGCCGCCTAGGCCCCGACGGGCCCTAGCGGATCACGACGACCCGGACCCCGATCGTCGCGAACTTCCACATCTCGTCCCCGTCCGCGCGCTTCTCCCGGATGCCGCCCGTCTTCACGGTCGTGTCGGGTTCCGCCCCGGAGCGGTCCGTGGCGGCGCTGAAGCCGATGACCACATCGCGCACGCTGGTGAAGCGCACGACGTGCTCGACGGGGATGCCGTCGGTGCCGGTGACCGCACGCGAGCGGGACGTGACCGCGTACGAGCCGGGAAGCGGGTCGACGCTGCCGGGGGTCACCTTGAAGGTGTGCTGGACCTTGCCGTTCTCGCCGACCAGCCACACCCGGTCGTCGTCCACCGAGTACACGACCCGTTCACCCGTGCCGGAGCCGCTGGGCAGGGCGGTCGGGTGCCGCGTGTCCCGGGGTGCCTTGGCGGCCACCGAGGGCGAGGCGCTCGCCGACGGTGTGTCACCGAGTCCGGCCGGGACGGTGGCCGACGCCTGGTAGGCGAGGAATCCGACCGATCCGACGGCCGCCGCGGTGAGCCCGGCCACGATTCCCGCGCTGGTGCCTGCCACGTGCGCCCACCTCTGCATCGGGTCATATGTCGTACTTCGTGCAGACGGTAGCAGCCGGTGACCGTCCGACCGGGGCGGCCGTGCTGAGGGCGCGGGAGCCGTAGGCTGTTCGCGTGCTCTTGCTCGCTCTGGATACCGCCACCCCCGCCATCACCGTCGCCCTGCACGACGGTGAGACCGTCATCGCCTCGTCCAGCCAGGTGGACGCGCGCCGGCACGGCGAGCTGCTGCTGCCGGCCGTGGACCGCGTGCTCGCCGAGGCAGGGCTCAAGCTGGACGCCGTCACCGCGATCGTCGTCGGCATCGGGCCCGGCCCCTACACCGGACTGCGCGTCGGCCTGATGACCGCCGACACCTTCGGGCTCGCGCTCGGCGTCCCCGTGCACGGCGTGTGCACGCTGGACGGCCTCGCGTACGCCTCCGACATCGAGAAGGGCCCCTTCGTCGTGGCGACCGACGCCCGGCGCAAGGAGGTCTACTGGGCCGAGTACGCCGACTCACGCACCCGGCTCACGGATCCGGCGGTCGACCGCCCCGCCGACATCGCCGACCGGGTCGCGGGCCGGCCCGCCCGGGGCGCGGT
>NZ_JBHYKH010000760.1:2323-3043 GCF_042741275.1 Streptomyces sp. NPDC058964 | reverse complement strand
CGCCCGTGCCGTGGGCGCCCTGGCCCTCCCCCCGGGCGCGCCCCCCCCCCGGCTCCCGCGGGTTGCGGGGGCCGCGGGCGCGGGCGTCCGGCCGGACCAGCCACGGGTCCTCGTCGGGTACGGGCGTGCCGGGCGCCGGGCGGTCCGCGTCGCACAGGATGCCGTCGACGTAGTAGCGGCCGCCGTGGATGTACAGGGTGTCGATGTCGTGCTTGCCGCCCACGTACTCGATCCGGAAGCCGGTCGCGTCGCGCGGCCCGCCGTGCCGGCCGATCAGGTCGGCGGCAAGAGTGCGTGTCCGGTGCAGTTCGATCGCGGCCTGCTCGTTGAGGTCGGCGTCGAGCTGGACGCGGCCCTGCTGGGCGATGACCGCGGAGTAGTGCCGCTCCGGTCGGAACGTGGCGCGGGAGAGGTCAGCGTGCATGGAAAGGGGTCCCCCTGGTTCGGGCTGTCTCAGGTCGGGCGTGTGAGGGGCGGGGCGCTTCACGTCACGAAGAAGATCCCGGCGTCGGTACCCGCGGGTGTGTACTCGGCGAGCCGGGCCCGCAGGCCGTCCTCGCGCTGCGGCCGGTACAGGTCGTGGAAGGCGCCCGGCTCGCCCCCCGCGTCCGCGCCGCGCCGGATCTCTTCGGCGCACCGGTCCGCCAACTGCGCGTACCAGGGCGTCCCGTGTCGCGGGGAGGCGAACAGCGGCCCGAACCCGGTCGCCGGGGCGGGCGC
>NZ_JBHYKH010000760.1:0-2313 GCF_042741275.1 Streptomyces sp. NPDC058964 | reverse complement strand
CACCGTCCCCCCACCGGCGGGTACCGGGCCGACCGTTCGCGGGGGGCGGCGACCCGCGGCCGTACGCGGGACGCCTGTCCGGGCCCGGCCAGGTCCGGTTGGCAGCGGTGGCGGCGCGGGGTGCGCGAGCCGGGCGGGACGTACGAGTACCGCAGGCATCCGATGCCGCGCCGGGCCACGTGGAGCCTGCCGGTGAACACGCAGTTCTCCGCGATCCGGACGGCATGGGCGCGCACCTCGCCGATGACGGTCGTCCGGTGCAGGTGGAGCACGGCGTGGGCGTGGCGGCAGTCCGGTGCGGAGAGGGCCTCGCGGTCGTCGCCGGTGGCGTCCAGGACGCTGTCTTGCAGATGGATGTCCAGGGGGTCCTCGGAGACCTCGTCGCCGATGACCTCGATGGTGCCGAGGATGCTGTGCTCGATCCGGAGGCAGGCGGTGGTGCGGTCCAGGACGATGCTGGGCTCGTCGGGCGAGTGCGGCTCGCACTCGGGCTCCAGGGACCAGCCCGGCACGAGGGTGGTGTGCCGCAGGACGACGGCGCCCATCGGGCCGGTGACGTTGATGCCGCGTCCGGCGACCAGCAGCCCGTCGAGGACGACGCGGGGCCGCTCGTGCGGGGCGCAGTCGTCGGACACGGCGCGGATGTTGAGGGCGTCGGGGCGGTTGCTGTACCAGTCCAGGAGCCGGATCACCGGCCGCGTGCCCTCGGCCGCCCTCAGTTCGAGTCGGTCGCCCGGGTCGAGGTCGAAGTCCAGCTGCTCCTGGTGGGCGCCGCTGTGCGTGATCTCGATGATGCCGGTGCGGCCCGCGGTCCGTTCGTCCTGCCAGGCGCGGTAGGCGTCCATGATCCGCTGGTACGGCTGTCCGGGGCCGACGCGGTAGAAATCGGCGTCGGGCCGGGGCCCGCGGTCGGCGCGCTCGTACTCGCCGCCGCCCATGTCGGCGGCCAAGGCGTGGTGGTAGTCCACCCACACGCCCTGCCGGGGCGCCGACCGCGACCCGAACGCGATCCGCCCGAGTTCCGGGTCGACGGCGACCTGGCCGCGCCGGGGCCGGTAGCGCCAGTCCGACAGATCGGCGACGACGATGTCGGCAGGCGGAACGGGCCGGTCCTCGCCGTCGCGGCGGATGACGAGGCTCTTTCCGGGCCCGTAGTAGTCGGCGAGCCGGTCGTGCAGCAGGCGGCGGGTGACGAAGGCCGGGACGTTGTCGACGGCGGCGGTGGGGGTCCCCCCGCTCGAGCGAGGTCGAGAGTGGGGGAGCGCGGGCAACGGCTCCGGCACCGGCTTGGTGACCAGGGGGGTGTCGTTGCCGAGGATGGAGAAGGTGTAGAGGTTGCGGGCGCGGTCGATGCAGTAGGCCGGGGACGAGGTGAGGGAGGACGGCTTCAGCCGCCAGACGAGGAGCCCGACCCCGGCGGGAGTCCAACCGCCCTGTTTCCTGGCGGAATCGGCCCGGCGCACGTCGGCCGTCCGGGCCGCCTCCTCGAACGGGCCGCCGGCGAGGGCGAGTCCGGTGGCGTCCCGCAGGTCGAGCAGGCGTCCGCGCTCCCCGCGCCGGCCCGTGCCGTACAGCTTGACGGGCTGGGTGTGGGCCACGTGCCGGGACAGCTCGACGGCGCGGGCGGGCCACCCCGCCACCTGTACGGCGAGCTCCTCGAGGAGGTGGAGGGTGCCCTTGCGGCGCCGGTTGGCGACGGTGGCGGCGACGTCCCGGCGCGGGGCGACGGCCTCGGCCAGGGCCTCGCGGCCGCCGCCGTGCAGACCGGTGGTGAGGACCCGCTCGTATCCCGGCAGGGTGCGGTAGCCCACGAGGTCGCCGAGGTACGGCAGCACCCAGGGGGCCGCCGTCTCCACGAACAGGTCCTCGTAGCCCTGCTGGACCCCGTCGCGGACCCGGTCGAGGGGGGGGGGGGTGACCGCGGGGCCCGGCCGCCCCGCCAGCCGCCCCCCCGGCCCCCGCGCCCCCCGCGCGCGGCCCCCCCCCCGCGGCCGGGGGGCCCGCCCCGCCCCCCCCCCCCCAGCCCCCGGCGCCCGCGCGCCTGCACACCGCGGGACGCGTCGCGCTGTTCCTCTCCGTCGCCGGACACCGTGCCGTCGGCCCGGAGTACGCCCGCCTCCCCGTCGTCCGCCTCGACCCGCTCGCGCCGTCGCACGCCGACGCCCTGCTCGACGACGTGACCGACGGCTCCACCGCCCCGGCCGTCCGCGAGCAACTGCTGGCCGAGGCGGAGGGCAACCCGGCCCTGCTCCTCGCGCTCGTCCGCCGGCTCTCGCCCGCCGAACTGCGCGGGCTCCGGCCGCTGCCCCACCC
>NZ_JBHYKH010000759.1:0-3073 GCF_042741275.1 Streptomyces sp. NPDC058964 | reverse complement strand
GCATTGCCACCCCGCCCCCCCCGCCGGGCGTGGGGCGGGCGGGGGGCGGCGGAGGAGTACGAGGAGAGGGGCAGCGGGGACTTGGCCCTTCTCCTCGGGTCGGTGGGGCCGGTCAGCCCATCTCCTCCAGCGTCTTGCCCTTCGTCTCCTTGACGAACTTCAGGACGAATGGGATGGAGAGCGCGGCGAAGACCGTGTAGATCACGTAGGTGCCGGACAGGTTCCAGTCGGCCAGCGACGGGAAGCTCGCCGTGATGGCCCAGTTGGCGATCCACTGCGCGGCCGCGGCGACGCCCAGGGCGGCGGCGCGGATCTTGTTCGGGAACATCTCGCCGAGCATGACCCAGACGACCACGCCCCAGGACAGGGCGAAGAAGAGGACGAACAGGTGGGCGGCGACCAGGGCGATCCAGCCCTGGGTGGCGGGCAGCTTGCCGCCGACCAGGTCGTACGAGAAGGCCCAGGCCTCCAGTGCGAGGCCGACGGCCATACCGACGGAGCCGATGAGCGCGAGCGGCTTGCGGCCGACGCGGTCCACGAAGATCATCGCGATCACGGTGCCGAGGATGTTGATGATCGATGTCGTGAAGGAGTAGAAGAACGAGTCCGTCGGGTCGACACCGACCGACTGCCACAGCGTCGAGGAGTAGTAGAACGCGACGTTGATACCGACGAACTGCTGGAAGACCGAGAGGCCGATACCGATCCAGACGATCGGCCTGAAGAAGAAGCCGCCGCCGAGCAGGTCCTTGAAGGTGGACTTGTCCTCGCTCTTCATGGCGTGCTCGATCTCGGCGACGCGGGCGTCCAGGTCCAGGTTCCCGCCCTCGACCTCGGCGAGGATCTCGCGGGCGCGGTCACGCTTGCCGACGGAGATCAGGAAGCGCGGGGACTCGGGGATCGCGAGGGAGAGCAGGCCGTAGAGGACGGCCGGGACGACCATCACGCCGAGCATGACCTGCCAGGCCTCAAGACCCATCAGCTTGCCGCGCTGGTCGCCGTCGGCGGCGTTGAGCAGACCCCAGTTGACCAGCTGCGAGATGGCGATGCCGATGACGATCGCAGCCTGCTGGAAGGAGCCGAGGCGGCCGCGGTACGCGGGCGGGGCGACCTCGGCTATGTAGGCGGGGCCGATGACCGAGGCCATGCCGATGGCGAAACCGCCGACGACACGCCACAGGGCGAAGTCCCACAGCGAGAAGGGCAGCGCCGAGCCGACGGCGCTGACGGAGAACAGCACGGCGGCGATCTGCATGACCCGGATCCGGCCGATGCGGTCGGCCATGCGGCCGGCCGTGGCGGCGCCCACGGCGCAGCCGATCAGGGCGATGGCGATGACCTGGGCCAGCGCGGCGGAGCCGATGTCGTAGCGGTCACGGATGGCCTCGACGGCGCCGTTGATCACGGAGCTGTCGTAGCCGAAGAGGAAACCGCCCATCGCGGCCGCGGCCGCGATGAAGATGACATGCCCGAGATGTTCGGGGTGAGCCGTCCTGGCTCCTGACTTGGGTGCCTGCGCTGTGCTGGTCACGTGTACTCCTCGGGCCCCCGGCAGCGCCGCCGGGGTGGGGGGTCAGCCCTTACAGGTGAGACCTGAAGGTAAAAACAACGTTGCAGACACTATGCCTTCAAGTCCCGAAGTCAATAGCCGCAGTGTGTGACTTCAAGCCAAGGGACCGAGGAGATTGAGTTCAAGAAGTGAAGTAATCGAGAAGGGCAGGTCGGGATAGGTGTAGGCCGCACAGATTCAGCGCAGGCGCTGCGAGATGACCTTCGACACACCGTCGCCCTGCATGGAGACGCCGTACAGCGCGTCGGCGACCTCCATCGTCCGCTTCTGATGCGTGATCACGATCAGCTGCGAGGACTCCTGCAGCTCCTGCATGATGCGGATCAGCCGCTGCAGGTTGGTGTCGTCGAGCGCGGCCTCGACCTCGTCCATGACGTAGAACGGGCTGGGACGGGCCTTGAAGATCGACACCAGCATCGCGACGGCGGTCAGCGACCGCTCACCGCCGGAGAGCAGGGACAGCCGCTTGACCTTCTTGCCCGGCGGCCGGGCCTCGACGTCGACACCGGTGGTGAGCATGTTGTCGGGGTCGGTCAGGATCAGCCGGCCCTCACCGCCCGGGAACAGCCGGCTGAAGACCCCCTCGAACTCCCGGGCCGTGTCCCGGTAGGCCTCGGTGAAGACCTGTTCGACGCGCTCGTCGACCTCCTTCACCACCTGAAGCAGGTCGGCACGCGTCTTCTTCAGGTCCTCCAGCTGCTCGCTGAGGAACTTGTGCCGCTCCTCCAGCGCCGCGAACTCCTCGAGGGCGAGCGGGTTCACCTTGCCGAGCTGCTGGTACGCCCGCTCCGCCGCCTTCAGCCGCTTCTCCTGCTCGGACCGCACGAACGGCCTCGGCTGGTTGCGCGGGTGCTCCGGATCCTGCGGCAGTTCCTCGCCCTCGGCGGGCAGGGAGGGCGGTACGAGCTGGTGCGGCCCGTACTCGGACACGAGCCCGGCCGGCTCCACGCCCAGCTCCTCCAGCGCCCTGGTCTCCAGCTGCTCGATCCGCAGCCGCTTCTCGGCGCCGAGTACCTCGCCCCGGTGGACTGAATCCGTCAACTTGTCGAGCTCCGCCTTGAGGTCGCGCCCGGCGGTGCGCGCGGCGGCCAGCTCTTGTTCGCGCCGGGCCTTGGCGGCCTCGGCGGCGGTGCGCTCCTCGTCGGCGCGGGTCAGGGAGACCTCGACGTGCGCGAGCAGCTGCCGGGCGCCGGTGGCGACCGCCTCGGCGCCGGCGGCCTCGTGGCGGAGCCTGGCCCTGCGCTGTTCGGCCCGCGCGCGTGCCTCACGTTCGGCGCGGGCCGCGCGGTCCAGGGAGTCGGCGCGTCCGGCGAGGCCCTTGACCCGCTCCTCGTGGGTACGGGCCTGGAGCCGGGCCTCCATCTCCGTCTGGTGGGCGTTGGCACCGTCTGCGGCGAGCCGGTCGCGCACGGAGGTGTCCGGCTCTTCCTCGACCGGCATCTCCTCGGCGACCGCCAGCCGCTCGGCCAGCTCCTCGACCTCCATGAGCGCCTTGTCCCGGGC